>OY760735.2:0-37016 GCA_963663815.2 Vicinamibacterales bacterium
CGCAAGGCGCGGATCGTCGAGCCGGCGTTGTCGATCGAGCGGACGACGATCTCGGAGCCGACCCGGAGCGGCCGGCCCTCCCGGAACGGATTCCCGCCGCCGTCGCGGAACCGGTCCCTCCTCGAGTTTCGGACGCGAGTGCTGGCCATCGTTCACTCCTCCTGCGGCGAGTCGCGTCCGGCCTCATGCCGACCCGCGCTCGTGCGCACACGTCGCGCCGCAGGACCCCTGCCCGCGATTCCGGGGTCAAGGAGCCCCGCAGGGGACCGCTGCCCGGGGTGTCTAATCGACCGGCCGATGCTTTTCGGCGCCGGCGTTCAGGCCGGCCGGCCCGGGAGAGCGGTCCCTCGTCGGACACGGGGGTGGTGGTGGGGAGGGCGGTGGTGGTGGTGGGGAGGAGCCGGCCTGCGGCGAAGCCGCGTTTTTTGCCGGCGACGTCAAGGTAAAGGAGCGGAGATTCGACGGCCCGGGCGTTCAGCGGCGGCGATCGCTCTTCGCTTAGCCGTCCTTGACGCCGGAATCTGCGAGAGGCGCACCCGTCTGGCCGGCCCGCTCTTCAGGCCGGCCGGGTGCGCCGTCGCAAGGGCAGGGGTTCGCCGCCCATCCCGTGGCCGTCGCTCTTCACGGCCGCGGGATGGAGGCCGGACCGCACTCCCAGGTCCGGCCGTGGGCGGCGTCCGCCCCGCCGGCGGAGCCGGCGTTCGGAGCGGGTTGCCCTTGACCCGCTCCGGGGGCGGATGGGACGACTGTGCGTGCAAGCCAACCTCTCGACCTGGCACGGCGTGAAGCAGGGGAGGACGGGGCGGCACGCCCCGAAGCGGCGGGCCGGCAGACCCGCACGCGGGCCGCGGCGGACGGATCGGATACAGCGCGGCCCGCGTCGCTCGCGGGCCCTGTCCGGCCCGCCCTGGTCAGCATCCGGCGGGTGGGGCTCGGGGAGGGTCGCCCTCCCCGTAGAACTGGAGGGGTTGCAGGGGAGCTTGCTCACCCCCCTGGAGCAGGAGCCGGACCGGGACCATGCGGCCGAGCCGGCTCCTGCGCAAGCTCGCCGCGTGCCGGCGCGTCCTGGTCGGCCTGAACAAGGGCGAGGCGCACCATGCGCTCAAGCGACAACTTCCACCAACGCGGCGAACTGCGGGGACCCGAACCGGGGAGGGGCGGCACTGCCGGGTCGCCGGGCCTCAACCTGATGGCCGCGATCATCATCTACTGGAACACGTTGAAGCTAGGCGACGCCGTCTTCGCGAGGAGGCAGGCCGGGCTCGAGGCGGCCGTCGACAACGGCCTTGGCTTGGCCCAAGCGGGTTTGGGAGGGTCGATGACGGCGAGGTCGATGCTTCCGTCCAGGAAGTCGATGACGAGCTGCCGGTGGTCGACATCGTCGAGGGTTCCGCCGAGGCGGGCGAGGATGTGGCGGGAGTCGTTCTCGAGGAGGTCCGTGAGCGACACACCGGGCCCTGGGAAAAGCGGGGCGCTGCTTCCCGCGGATGCGGGCTCATCGACCTCGAGCATGTCCCTGATCTCTCGGCAGGTCCCGTTTGGGCGGCGGCGGACTGTCGGCGGCCGGCTTGAGCTCTCGCGCCCGTGCCCGCTCCAGCTCTCGCGCCCGTGTCTGCTCCTGCTCTTGCCTGAAACGGTTCGCCGCTTCCTGCCAGATGAGCCGCTGCTGAACGGTCCGGATCCTGACCGTGACCTCCCAGTCGGGCCGCGCCGCCTCACGCGCCGCCATCATCTTCTCGTGCAGGCGGCGAGCGTCGCGCCCGCAGGCACGGTTGATCGCCGCCGCCTCGAGCTCCCGCTTCTTCCGGTCGTCCTTCCGGCGGTCGGCCCACTTGTACCGCCAGCGGTTGTGAACCTTCCCGACCGCCTCCTCCGCGCGCGCCAGGATCGCCCGCCACTCCGCCGAGCGCGAGTACTCCGCCGGCAACCGGTTCTCGTAGTCGCTCAGGTGCGCCTCGGTGACCTGCCGGCGCTCGGTCCGATCCGGGGCGCCAATTGTGGTCCGCCGGGTCACCTCCTCGACGGCCTTGTCGCTCCAGGCCGGCGAGGGCTTGGCGAGCGCGGCCGGCAGCTCGCCCGGTTCGACCGTGGTCCATCTCGACGAGTACGGCTCCTCCCGCTCGAAGAGCCGGTTGCGGTCTGACGCGACCGCGGCCAGCTTCTCGAAGTCCGGACGGCGGAGGTCGGCCGCGTGCTCGGGCCACTCCAGGCAGTACCGCTCCTCGAAGGCGGTGGGCGGAGGCCGGGCCGCTTCGGCCCGGCGCTCCGCGGAGGCCGCCGGCCCGCGTGTGGTGGCCGCCGCAGCCGGGTCGGGCGAACGGCCGAACAGCCGCTCGAGCCGAGTCCGCAGCCAGTCGTAGAGCCGCTGAACGAGGTTGCGCGGCGCCGGCGGCTCCGCCTTCTCGGCCGCGAACGCTCTCACGAGGGCGCGGTCCGAGAGCTCCTGCGTAATCCGCTGGCCCGCACGGCCGACTTCCGTGGTCCCGTCGAAACGGCCGCCCGCGCCCTGGCACGCCGTGCTGGGGGCGTCGGGGAAGCACTGTTCCGCCCCGAGGACCACCTTGTGTTCCCGGTGTCGCCGAGGGGCCGTCTCCCGGCGGCCGGGAGCCCGCTCGGCAACGTCGAGCGCCCGGTCGATGCGGTCCGGGCTGGTCCCGGTCCGCCACGGCGGGTCCTCCGCGTCGAGGGCCGCGATGAACGCCTCGGCCGACGCGGGGTCGCCCAACACCTGCTCCACGCGGGAGTTGCGCTTCTCGATGACCGCCGCGAGGCGGGCCGCGGCGATCGCGGCGTCAAGGGCCGCCGCTATCCCGCCGCCAGGCGCCGAACGGTTCGCGTTCCGGGCGGCGGTGACCGTGTCGAGGATCGTGCGGGCCGGGAGCCGCTGGTCGGCCGCGGCGTCGAGGGCCTCGGTCGTGCGCTCCACGGCCGCGAGACCGGCCGCGTGCGTCTCGCCGGTCTCGTAGATCTCGCGGACGCCGACGGGGTGCAACTTGACGTTCGACCGCGCCGCCGCGGCCTGCGCCGCCGCCGTGGCCGTCTCGAGGTCTGCCGCCCGCCGCGCCGCCGCGCGCGCCTCCCGCTCCCGCTCGCCCGCCGCGAGGGCCCCGTCGAGGGCCGCCGTGTCGAACCGGTCCGGACCGGCGTCGAGGACCTCGCGGAAGCGGGCAGCGGCGGACTCGTCCGACAGCACGGCGCGGAGGCGCTCGAGGCGCGCGCCGTCCGACTCCGCCGCGCTCAGCGCCGCATCCTGGTCCGCGCGCGTCGTCGTCGCGGTCCCGTCCACGCCCCACTTCGGATCGATGTCCGCCAGGTGGGCGTGGTACAGCTCCAGGCCCCCGGTGCCGAGCGCCTCGACCCGGGCCTTCGCCGCGGCCGCCTGGTTGATGACGGCCCAGTCGTCGACAAGCGTCTCCGCCTCCAGGTCGTCGTCAGCGGCGCCGAGGACATCGCGCCGGGCGTTGCGGAGAAACTCCTTGCCGGCGGCGTCCTTCAGCAGAGCCCCTTCCTCGACCTCGAGCCCGGCGTGCTCCCCCGCGAGCAGGTCCTCCGCCCGGTCGATGATCCGCGCCCGCTCCGCCAGGCCGCCGGCGCCGGAGACCGCGCCGCGCTCCGTCAGCTCTTCGGCCGCCTCGGCCAGCAGCCGGTCGTCGCCCGTGGCCGCGAGGACCCGCGCCTCGCGCCGGGCAAGCTCCTCCCCCACCCGACGCTCCGCCTCTCGGACCGTCGACTCGCGCTCGGCCGGGGTCGGCGGCTCCCCCGTAGCGCCGCCGGGCCGGGCTTCTTCCGCCGCCGACAGATGCCGCCGGCCCGGCGGCATCGACCGCAGCGCTTCCTCGCGGGACCCCAGCTCCTCGTCGACTCGTCGCGCGACCCGTTCCAGAACGGATTCCCAACTCGCGAAGCTCTGCGCATCCGCGGCGTCGCCGCCGCCCCCGTACTCCTCCAACAGCAACGCCGAGCCGGTCGACGTCGCCATGAGCGACTCCTCGCGGGCGGCGAGGTCCGCGCGGAGACGGCCTTCCACCGTCTCCACCGCGCGTTCTCGCTCGCCCACCGTCAGACGGCCGCCGGCCCGGGCGAGGACCGACTGGTACTCCTCGTCCAGCCACTGCCCGCCCTGCGACGTCGCCCCCACCGACTCCTCGCGGGCGGCCAGCCGTTCGACGGCCGCGCGCTCCTCCCGCCCCCGCTCGCCCGCCGCGAGGGCCCCGTCGAGGGCCGCCGTGTCGAACCGGCCCTGGCCCGGACTGTCGTCGAGGACCTCGCGGAAGCGGGCGGCGGCGGCCTCGTCCGGCAGCACGGCGCGAAGGCGCGCGAGGCGCGCGACATCGGACTCCGCCGCGCTCAGCGCCGCATCCTGGGCCGCGCGCGTCGTCGTCGCGTTCCCGTCCACGCCCCACTTCGGATCGATGTCCGCCAGGTGGGCGTGGTACAGGTCCATGCCCCCGATGCCGAGCGCCTCGACCCGGGCCTTCGCCGCGGACGCCTGGTCGATGACGGTCCAGCCGGCGGCGAGCGTCTGCGCCTCCCGGCCGTCGTCGTCTGCGCCGAGGACATCGCGACGGGCGTTGCGGAGAAGCTCCTCGCCGATCGCGTCCCTCAGCAGCTCCGCTTCCTCGAGCTCGAGCTCGGCGCGGTCCGCCTCGAGCAGGGTCTCCGCCCTGGCGATGACCCGCGACCGCTCCGCCAGGCCGCCGTCGCCGGAGACCGCGCCGCGCTCCGTCAGCTCTTCGGCCGCCTCGTCCAGCAGCCGGCCGTCGCCCGTGCCCGCGTGGACCCGTGCCTCACGCCGGTCGAGCTCCTCCCCCACCCGCCGCTCCGCCGCCCGGACCGTCGACTCGCGCTCGGCCGGTGTCGGCGGCTCCCCACCACCGTCCCCAGCTTGTTCCGCCGGCGGCAGATGTTGCCGGCCCAGCGGGATCGACCGCAGCGCCTCCTCGCGAGCCCCCAGCTCCTCGTCGACTCGTCGCGCGACCCGTTCCAGAACGGATTCCCGCTTCGCGAAGCTCTGCGCATCCGCGCCGCCGCCCTCCCCGTACTTCTCCATCAGCAACGTCGCGCCGGTCGACGTCGCCATGAGCGACTCCTCGCGGACGGCGAGGTCCGCGCGGAGACGGCCCTCCACCGTCTCCACCACGCGCTCTCTCTCGCCCACCGTCAGACGGCCGCCGACGCGGGCAAGGACCGACTGGTGCGACTCGTCCAGCCACCGCCCGCCCTGCGACGTCGCCCGCACCGACTCCTCGCGGGAGTCCAGCCGCGCCCGCCGTTCACCGGCCGCCGCCGACGCCTCCAGCTCCGCGATACGCGCGTCGAGATCCTCGACTAGCGACCTCGCCTCGGCCGCCGCAGCCACGTCCGGCGCGTGCGCCGACCGGACCGCCTCGGCCGAAGCCGCCGCCGCCTCGGCCGCCAGATACCGATCCAGCTTCAGCGCCTGAGCCCGCCCCGGCCGGTCCTCCCAGCTGTGCTTCGCCGGCGGGCCGATGTGCGTCGACGGCGGGTTCAGCAGAAGGTGCGCCTCCGCCGCCGTGTCGCCAGCCGCGCGAGCACGCGCCAGTTGCGTGGCGTGGCTCTCCGACGTCGCCCGGTCG
This sequence comes from Vicinamibacterales bacterium, assembly GCA_963663815.2. Taxonomy (GTDB): domain Bacteria; phylum Acidobacteriota; class Vicinamibacteria; order Vicinamibacterales; family UBA8438; genus JAJEEA01. The sequence goes on from OY760735.2 coordinate 5,598, forward strand.
TCCACGCCGGCACGCTCGAACGCCAGGTTCATCTCCCCCGCCCACGCCGACCGCGTCTCCTCCAGCCACGACCGCGGCTTCGTACGCTCCGTCTTCCTCGCGCCCCCCGACGCCGGGTCGCCCTTCTTCGGCGACGCCCGCCGGAACCACTGCTCCGCCCCGCGCGCCAACCCGTCGTTCACCCGCTCCGAGAACACCAGGTGGAGGTGCGGGTTGTCCGCCGCCCCGGTCAGCTTCGAACGCCCCGCGTGAAGCGCCAGCGTGTACGGCAGCTCCCCGCCCGTCACCTGAGCCGCGAACCGCCGCGACAGCTCGAGACGGTCCGACGCGTCCAGCGTGTTCGGCAGCGCCGCCGTCAGCGACCGGAACAGACGCCCGTTGCTCCGCTCGTGGCTGTCGGCCGCCGACCAGTACAGCCGCGCGTCCGACGACGCGAACGCCGGCATGCAGCCGGACTCGAGGTGGACGACCTCCTTCCGGCCGGCGGCCTGCGCGTACTTGCCTTCACGGCTGATGTAGTCGTACTTCGCAGCCGCCGATTGGCCGCTTGCGCGCGTTCCCGTCTTCACGTTGCAGTGGCAATACACGGTCGTGCCGTTAGGCCTTTACGAGGGTCTTCGCACGTCGGTTTCGCACAGCGAAACCGGTAAGTGCGCCCTTCGGGTTTGATCTCCCTCGCTTGACTCGGTCGCTGGCTCCATGCTACCACTCATCGTATGCGATCATCACGCAAGCAGCTGATCGCCAAGCTCAGGCAGAAGCGCGAGGAGATCGCCGCCAGGGCCGAGGAGGCCGACAAGCGCGTCGTCGAGCGCCTGCGACCCCTCCAGGCCAGGGAGACCGCGGCCGAACGCAGGCTCGACACCCGGCGCAAGATCGTCGTCGGCGGACTCGTCCTCGCCGCCCGGAAGACCGATACCGAGATCAGCCTCCGCTGGCTCGAGAACCAGATCCAGACCCTCGAGCGCCCGCACGACCGACGCCTCTTCGGCTTCGACGACGCGCCCGGGAACAACGGGGACGCCGCGGCGGAGAAGACGGAGCCGGCCGCGGCAGGACCGCCGATCACCGCCAAGCAGAAGGGCCTGCTCGCCAGGCTCGTCGAGGAGCACCCCGGGATCGCACGCGACCTGGGGATCGACCCCGAGGAGCCCGGGCTGGAGAAGCTCGGCAAGAACGAGGCAAGCCCCCTGATCGGAAAGATGTTCGACCGCCTCAAGGCCGAGGGCATCCAATTGAGATGAGCCCCCCGTCGCCGGCGACGGGGGGTGTCCTGCGGTGGAGATTGGGAACGGCGGACAGCTCCGCGGAGATGGAGAACCCGGCCCCGGCGACGCGCGTGTAGGATGGCCGGGACGGAACGGCCTCGACTTGGGCCTGGGGTTCGCCATCACCTCGCCGGGCACAGCCCGGCGAACCTGCCCGGCCCGAACCCGCGCTCCGTGCTCGTCTCGGCCGACGCCCCGGGGCGCGAGGACGAATGCTCATGCCTGAGCGGCGATGGCGTGTCGCCACCGGCGGCGGCCGCGGACGGTTCCTGATCGACGTCGACGACGGCCACGGGTTCCGGCCCGCCACAACCCCCGAAGTCGATGCGGCCCTCCGGCAGCGGGAGCTGTTCGGTGCCGCCGACTACCCCGCCTACGGCCGGAACCCTCCCTCGGACGGCCGTTCCCCGGACCCGCGGCCGGCAGGGCTCGATGAACGCGAACAGGGATAGGTGCTCCTCATGTTCAACCACGACCAGCTCCACGACCCCGAGTTCAGGAACCTCGTCCGGGCCGCACGCGCCGTCATCGCCGGGCGCGTCGGCCGCGGCATCGCCACCCCCGCCGAGCGCCTCGCCGTCGCCGCCCTCGACGAGATGCCCGACGAGGACGACCCCGACGCGGTGAGGGCCTGGGCGCCCTCGGCCGCCTTCCGCGACGCGGTGCGCTCGTCGGTGCTCGCGACGCTGGCGCTCTACGCCGGCATCGTCGAGTGCTGCCGCTCAACCGACGAGCCCTACATCGACACCGACACCGCGATCGACCGCTTCCGGAACCGCAAGCCGATCTTCACGCCGCCGCGCGAGCTCCAGGCGGCGATCTCCAACGCCCTCCGCGCGACCGGCAGGCTCGACGACAGTCGAGGTGGCCGCCCTCGTGCTCGCCGGCGTCATGAAGAAGAGGCCCGCGATCACCGCGTCGAGCTGGCTGCGCTTCAGGGCGACCTCGTCGGCCGCGGCGTCGCGGCCAGTGGCAGGTGGCGAGGACCGCGGCCAGGGCCACCGCCACGAACGGGCGCGTCGGGCCGCAGCCGCGGCCCGGCGGCGGTCCGCCGGCCAGCACCCGGGCGGTCCGTTCCCCCGGCCGTGCTCGGCATCGCCGGCGAGGCGGGCCCGGAAGCGTGCCCCGGCCACCGTCGTCGACGCGCTCGACGGCTCTACGCCGGCATCGTCTAGACGCTCGCCCGACGAGGCCGATCGCTGGAGGTCTTTGCACGGATGACGGCGCTGAGCACGGAGTTTTATTTGCTTCGTCCCGTCCTCTCGGGCCGGCCGTCTTCCCGGCCGGTCCCCGAAGGGACGGGCTCCCCCTCACCGTTCAGGGTGGTTCAGGGGAGATCAGGGTCTTTCGCCTCGGCACTCCATTTCACCAGTGAATACGGGGCATAGCCGGGCATCGAAAAAGCGAAAGGGTCCGGGCAAGACACGCCCAAGGTCCGGGCAAGACACGCCCAAGGTCCGGGCAAGACACGCCGTCATGGTCGGCGTCCAAACATCCGAAACTGGCCTCTCGACAGCCGCTCCAGTTCGATCACGCCATCCCTCTCGAGCTGCTCGATCGCCTTGCGTGCATCGTATCGGCGGCGCTTGTCGTTGGGGTCGTACCCGATGAATGAGGCTGCGTCCCGGTCGGTGAAGACGGCTACGTACCTCGCAGCCGGGTTCTCAACCAAGCGGTCGGGGTCGCGTAGGAGCCTTCCCTTGCGAGCTATCGGCTTACCGGCCGGGTTGAGGACGGGTGCAGCGATCTGCCGTGTGATCGGCATTCCCCCCGCGGCCGAATGGTCGAGGACGGCGGAGACGCTCAGGTACGCCCGGTAGATCGCGGCGGATTGCAGGCCGTACCTCCGGAGCCGGTTCCAGTCGAGGCGGACGCCGGCCCGGGCCGCCCGCGGGATCGTCACCATCAAGACCACCGCCGCATCGGCGGAGTACGCCTTCGGGACCGCGAGTGCATGGACCGGTGCGACCAGCATCCCTCCGATCGGGACGCGGAGCGACCCGAGGCGGTTGAGCGCCGCGGGGAGGCGTTCCCAGTCCCGCCGCCGGTTCGTCCATCCGTCCGGATGTAGCCACCCACCCACGTCTTCGAGCTTGAACGGCAGCGGCACCCCCACCCCGTTTCGATCCTCGACCTTGACGGCGCACAGGGCCGCGATGAACAGCCGGAGATCCCACGGTGCGCCTCTGCCCTGCGCCAGCGACCCGCCGCCGGCGTGGTCGTAGAGGTAGAGCAACCAGCTCGGACAAGCGGTGTCCTCCAGGTCGAGCCCCGGTAGGTAGGGTTCCGGGTCCGGTGCCTTCGGGGGTGAGAACGACGGCAGTACCACGGCATCGCCTGCACGGTGCAGGCGCGGCAGGCTCACCCGGCGAACCGGCCGATAAGGTTCTCGCGGCACCGTCTCGGCGATTAGGGTGCGTGCCGACACCCCTTTCCCCACGGGAACCTTCGCGAGGCGTTCGATCACGACGTCTGCCAACGGCCGACCGTCCATGTTACCCATAAGCGGGACGTCGGCCATCCCGAGCGCAGGTCGGGTCGGTTCGGGTGTGGGGGGGAGGAGTACCGCCGGTCGATCTCGGGGGTCTCTTGACCGAAAAAAAAGCCACATCCGAGCGCAGATCGTGCTGAGACCCGCAGCGGCAGCCGTGGTGGCGTCGACCATCGTCGCACCGATGTATCCGCTCTCGGGCGACCATCCCCATATCGGTCGACCGAACACCGGCCGTAGATCGATCCTCTCCGGTGTCGTCGTTCCGTTCACCTCATCCCCGGTTATCCCGTCCAGCTCAACCGCGGCGAGCCGGACGGCACCAGCACGTTGCGAGTCGGTAATCCCGTCCGCGACCCGTGCCAGCAGCCCGGGTCCGGTCGTCAGAGCCGCCTCGAGGAACGCGTCCGGGTTCTCATCCGCGATCCGAGCGGCCCGGGCGTTCCGTTCCTTCGCCGGGTCAGCGGATGGTGAACTCGTCTTCCGCCTCGGCATTTCGCCCTCCCACCTGGACGACCGTCGTTCCTGCCGGCACCGCCCCGTGCGCCGCCGCCTCGGCCGAGACGCCGCGCCAGCCGAGGGAATCCGACATCACGAACACCCCGGCGCCGTCCGGACCGTACGAGGCCTTCGCCAACGACAGCCGGGGCGCCTTGATCGGGACCGCTTTCTCGTTCTCGCGCGTGTCAGTCCCGGGGCGTGTGTATCCGGTCGGCGCTGGCGCCAGGACCCAGCGCCAGCGCGCTCCAGCGTGCCAGTCGCCCGATCCGGCGAAGTCGTCATCTTCGCCGCTTCGATCACCGCTGTTTCCCTTCGGCGGATGCGCGATCAGCATGACGGCGCACCGCTGCCGCGAGCCCCACTCGTCCCAGGACGAGAGGAACGACCGCACCAGGCCCCGCTGGTTCTCGTCGCTGGCGTAGGCCCCGGCCAGGCTGTCTAGAATCAGCAGGACCGCCCCCTGCTGCTCGCACGTCGCGCGCAGCGAGGCGCCGGCCGCGGTCAGCTCGGCCGCGGTCAGGATGTGTCGAGAGCCAGCCGACGCCGGCGCCCACACCGGACCCCTGCGGCGCATGTCGATGTAGTGCAGGCGCCCCAAGCACGCGGCCGGGCCGACGAGCCCGGCCGTCGCCATTGCCTCGAGGCGGCGGCCGAACTCTGCCTGCTCGTCTTCCCACGATGCGAACACCACGGGGCCGGCGTGGCTGGGGTCGATCTCCAGCCCCGCCTCCCCTACCGCCCGTGAGCCCCACGTGTCCGTCTGGAGCGGGGGCAGGAACGCGCCCACACCCGGCGGGTCGGCTGCCAGCCGGGCGGCGAGCTGGAGGGCGAGCCGACTCTTTCCGCGGCCGCCTCGGCCGCCGAACATGCCCACTCGGCCGACCGGGAGCCAGCCCCCGATCAGCCACTCCCGATCCGGCCATGGGCCCGCCCAGTCGGCCGCCGTCTCGAACGGCTCGGGCTCCGGCGCTGGAGCATCGGCCGGGTCGACCCATCCGCCGCCGCGGCGATCAAGTCCACCGAGAATCGCCGTGACGCCGTCCTGCATGCCCCGGGGGAGCTCGATGTCCTTCAGCCTGTCGTTCTCGGGCACCGTCGCGGAGCACAACAGCCACCGCGACACCGCTCTCCACTTCGGTGCCGCCTGGAGCCAGGCGGGTTCTTCCCGCAGTGCCGCCGCGGCCACGAGGCGGTCCCTGACCGCGGACGTTGCTGCAGGTCGAACAACGGTCTGTAGCTCGTCGGGCAAGGCGGCGAGCACCTCCATGCGCCACGATCCGGCGGCGTCACCGTTCCCGGCGGCCGTCGCCTGCTTCCTCGCCTCCGCCTCGATCCCCTCGTCCCGGACACCCGGCAACTCGTTGTCATGCATCCTGTTGCGTTGCCTCCCTTTCCGCCCGGTCAAGCGCCCAATCGCACCAATCACCACCATCTGGCGGGCGGCGCGCCTCCCACTTTCGGCCGGCGCGCTCGAGCTCGCGACCGAGGCGCACCGCCGCGTCCCGGCCTGCCTCGTCCGCATCGGCGCCGACGACGATCAGCGCATTGGCCGGCGCGGCCTCGACGGCCTCGAGGCGGAACCCCGAGGTGCCGGGAACGCCTACCACCGCCGCCTCGGGGCGGTGACGTCGAGCCCAGTCCGTGAGCGCCAGCGCGTCGAGCGGCCCCTCGACGATCCAGATATCAGCTGGTGGCGGTGCTGACGGCCACCGGCCGACGAACACCCGGCGGCCGCGATTGAAGTTCGACCCATGCAACGAGGGTCGCTTCATCCGTTCGCCGTCCTGCCGGTGGAACAGCAGCCGCCGCCCGGTGTCGTCGAGGGCCTCCACCTGGACTGCGGTGACCGCGTGCTGGCCGTCGTCCGGAGTCATGAAGCGGTACACGAGCGCGCCTACCGCCCCATTCGGCAGCAACGGCCAGACGTGGTCGACTCGGTAGTAGGCCTCGAGCGTGATCCAGCGGACAGAGGACGGGAGAGCATCGGATGTCGACCAGGCGCCGCGGGCGGTGAGGTAGGAGCGGCCGATCGCCGGGACCGTGCCGGCCAGCGCCCATAGGCGCACGGGGGCCGCGCTGGCGCTCTTCTTCCGGACGGGGGCCGGCTTTGCCTGTTGGCGCACCGGTCGGACAACCGGGGAGGCCTCGTCGCGACGGATGAGGATGCCGAGTGCCGCCGCGTGCTCGCGGAAATCTTCGCCGTGGAGACCGTCCGGGGCGCACAGGCGGCAGCCGAGCAGCTTCTCGTTCGGCTTTGCCCATGCCTTCGTCCGTCCCTCACCGTGGACAGGACATGGTCCGCGCCACTCACCGCCTGAGCGCTTCCACCCCGTCGGCGGCGTGAACGTCGACCAGTCGATCATCCCCCAGCACCGCGCTCGTTTAGCCCATCATCGGGGAAGGTGCGTGTAGCTCAACGTGCTCATGAAGTGTACTTCCCTACATGTACCTTGGTCTACAGCGCGATCTCCCGGCCGCGGCTTCGCGGAACACGCCAGCGCTCGCTCAGCCCTGCTCGGGGCGGCGCAGGCGCTCGGGGGCAGACCGCGGCGAGCCACAGGAATGGCGCGGCCTGACCCAACTTGAACTCTGAATTCTAGCTGGACTACACTGCTTTCTGTCTGGCCGTCGCGGGGACTCACGCCTTGAGTGGCTCCCGCCCCCCGATCTAGAGGGTCAACCACATGAAGGAGATCAGGGCCGCCGCCGCCCCAGCCCACGTCGCCGGTTCCAGACGTGTCAACGTGGCCAAGACCGGAAGCGCGACGCGGGAAGAGGTTGCGACGTTCAGGCCGAACGCCGTCACCATCGCGGCGATGAAGGAAGCTCGCCAGCGTCGTGGACTGCCCCGGTTCACCAGCATGCGGGCGCTCTTCGACGATCTGCATGCGGACGACTGAGCGCACCACCCAGTTCAAGCGCGACTACAAGCGTGAGTCCAAGGGCCGGCATCGGGGGACTCTCGACCGAACCTTGGAGCCTGTCATTGATGCTCTGGCCAATGACCAGCCGCTAGACCCCCGACACCGCGACCACCCGTTGAGCGGTGAGTGGGCCGATCACCGCGACTGCCACGTGAAGCCGGACTTGGTGCTGATCTACCAGAAGCCGGACGCCACGACTCTGCTGTTGGTTCGTCTGGGTTCACATGCTGAACTCGAATTGGCGTGAGGGTCTGGCGTCCTGGTCGAAACTCCCGATCCCTCCGGGGCGAGCGCGACCCCCGTTCGAGGAGGGGCGGCGGACCCTTTTCCGCCGCCCCCGGCCTGCTCCATGTGGACCACGCTCGGCAGCGGCGTTGAAGTTCCGACCTCGTCATTTCCTCCCGAGCTCGGTCTCGGCTGGCGTCGGCTCGTCGAGCATGCGCGACAAAGGTCGATGAAGGGTGGTCCTGGGACGCGGAGTGTTCCCGGGTGCGGTTGACTTGTATCCATGAGTACTAGTAGAACTGTATACTAGTCATGCAGGTCGTAGCGCTCCTCGCCCAGAAAGGCGGCGTGGGTAAGACGAGCATCGCGCTCTCGCTCGCCGTTGAAGCCGCGGGTGCCGGCCGCACGGTCGTCGTTCTCGACGCCGATCCGCAGGCGAGCGCCTGCAAGTGGCGTGACCGCCGCGAGGCGGACGCCCCGGTCGTGACGGACGTCCAACCGTCCCGGCTGGCTCATGCGGTCGACGCCGCGAAGCGGGAGGGCGTCGACCTGGTGGTGATCGACACGCCGCCCCGGTCCGAGACGGCCGCCCTCGAGGCGGCCAAGGTCGCGGACTTGGTCGTGGTCCCGTGCCGGGCGCAGATCCTCGACCTCGAAACCGTCCCGGCCGCCCTGCAGCTGCTGGCTCTCGCCGGCGCTCCCGTTGTCGTCGCTGTCCTGAACGCCGTTCCGCCTCGAGGTTCTCGAGCACGGGAGGCGACCGCGGCGCTCCAGGGCTTCGGGGTGCGGGTGTGCCCGCACACGCTCGGCCACCGCGCCGCCTGGGGCGATGCGAACGCCCTGGGCATGACCGTCACCGAGTACACGCCCCGCGGCCGCGCCGGTGTCGAGCTGCGCCAGGTCGCCCGGTGGCTGACGCAGGTCCTCGCGCAACCCGACATGCTGAAGGGAACAGCCCATGCCTCGTCGTCCTGACCTCTCCGTGGTTACCGCCGCGGTCCAGGAAGCCGGCCGGAGCCGCGAGGCGAAGCCAGCCTCGACGTCGCCCGGCACGCGCCGGCGCGACAGCACGGTGCCGTTGACGGTTCACGTCGACCCCGGCGTCCGGACGCAAGTGAAGGTTATCGCCGCGGAGCGCGGCACGACGGTGCACGCTCTCGTCTGCGAGGGCCTCAACACCGTCTTCGTGAAGCACGGCCGTCCGGAGATCGCGGAGTAGACTAGGATACACGTACAGGGGTGTACACTTCGCCTGACCAGTACCCTGCCACGCCCTTTCGTGGAAGCACGGCCGTCCGGAGATCGCGGAGTAGACTAGGATACACGTACAGGGGTGTACATTCGCTGACCAGTACTCGGCCACGCCCTCAAGGAGTTCGGCGGTTTCCTGGAGTCGGCCAGAGGGCTCAGGCATCTGGCCGCGCCAAGTCTCCCCGTCCCGTCCTCCCCCCTCCGCCGGGTCCTGACGTCGAGGTCGAGCCTGCCGCACAAAACCAGCCGGTCGCGGCCACAGGCGCGTCGGACGCCGGGTCGATCTCCTCGGGTCGTATTGCGGGAGGGGGCGAAATCCTACGCTTAGCGGTGGGGCCCGGCTCGAGGAGCCACCCGGGGGTCCTTGGAGTGTATTCCCGCACGAATGTTGTCGGCACCCGCGGGGTTCGGCCGCGGCCGAGGGGAGAGTCGCGGCCTGACAGGCTATCCCATAACCCGCTTTATGGGATAGGCTCACCGCACCGACCCGGATCTTGCTTTTTGAACGTACGTTCACTAACATGATTAAAGACATGTGTCCTCGAAATCGTCCCAACTCAAACACCGAGAGCAGGTTGACCCCGAACGGCGGGGCCGCCGGCGGCGACCCGCCCGGATCGGCTCCGGCGCTGAATCCAGCCGGGTCGCCGACGGCCTCAAGCCCGGCGCTTCGGAGACTCTTCGCCCCCGGAACACGCGCCGCGGCCGCGACCGCGGTGGCCCCGGCCGGGTCCGGAGGTCTGCCGGCCGACATCGACGCGCCCGCCGCGACCGTCGGGCGCCCGGGCCGCGCCGCCGGCGTCGTGGCCGGCGAGGTCGCCGCGGCCGGGCCCGCCGGCGTAGAGGCGGAGGCCTCCAGCCGGCCCGGAACCGGCGGCGCGCCCGTCACCCGCCCCGACATCGAGCCGGACATCGTCCCGACCGCTGGGTCCGGACATGTTCTCGCCGCGGCGGACCGGTCGAGGGCGTTCACGGCGTCGCCGCCGGCCGGCTTGGCCGCCGTCGCGGGAGGACTTCACGATGCCCGCGAAGCCCCGGTGGCTCCTCGCCATCCCCGACGCCATCAGCCAGCTCGAGCAGCTCGACCGGCAGCTCCTCACCCGGCGCGACATCGAGCGGCTCTTCGGCGTCGGCAAGGTGCGCGCCGCCGCCCTCATGACGACCTTCGGGGCCGAGCTCGTCGGCAACCAGAAAACGCTCCCGCGGACGAAGCTCCTGCAGCAGCTCAAGAAGCATCGCGGCCGGGCCGCGTTCCGCGTCGAGGAGGAGAGACGCGCGCGCCTGGTTACCGAACTCCGTGCCCGCCGAGACCATGAGCGCGAAGCTGTCGAACCTGCCCGATGGGGTGTCGGTCGAGCGCGGGCGGATCGAGGTGCGGTTCGACGGGGCGGAGGACGCTCTGGCCCGGCTCTACACGCTGGCCCAGGCGCTCGGGAACGATCTCGGGCGGTTCCAGGCGCTCGTCGGTCGTTGAGTCGGCAAGGGAGAGGAGTGACGGAATGACGACGGAGGCTCTGGTGCCGGCGGCCGCGGCGCCGGCGATCGCGACGGGCGGGGCAGGGGAGATCGTCCTGCCGCAGGTGATCGTCGACGCGGGGCCCCAGGCCACGGCGCGGTTCCTGGAGTTCTTCGCCGGAAGGATCGCGAACGCGCGGACGCGGGCGGCGTACGGGCGGGCGGTGGGGCAATTCCTCGGGTGGTGCGAGGCGCGAGGGCTCGGGCTGCGCGACGTCTCCCCGCTCCACGTGGCCGCCTACATCCGGACCCACCCCGGGTCGGCCCCCACGGTGAAGCAGCACCTGGCCGCGATCCGCATGCTCGGCGACTGGCTCGTCGTCAGCCAGGTCCTCCCGGTGAACCCCGCCGCGGCCGTGCGGGGGCCGAAGCACGTCGTCACCAAGGGGGCGACGCCGGTCCTGTCTCCGGCGGAGGCGAGGAAGCTCCTCGAGTCGATCGGCACGGGCGCCCTGGCCGGGCTCCGGGACCGGGCGCTGCTCTCGGTGATGCTCTACAGCTTCGCGCGGGTGAGCGCGGTCCTCGGGATGCGGAGGCAGGACTACTTCGGGCAGGGGAGCCGTGGCTGGTTGAGGCTTCACGAGAAGGGCGGGAAGCGGCACGACGTTCCGGCCCACCACCGGGCCGGGGCTGCTCTCGATGCCTACGTCGAGGCGGCCGGGCTCGAGGAGCCGAAGGTGACGCTCTTCCAGACCGTGGACCCGTCGGGGCGGCGGTTGACGGGCCGGGCGCTCGATCGGCGGCTCGTTCTAGCGATGGTCAAGCGCCGGGCCGCGGCTGCCGGGCTGCCGCCCTCGACGTGCTGCCACACGTTCCGGGCGACCGGTATCACGGCGTACTTGTCGAACGGGGGGACGCTCGAGCACGCGCAGCGGATCGCGGGCCACGCGTCTCCGAAGACGACGAAGCTCTACGACCGGACGGCAGACACGGTGACCGTCGACGAGATCGAACGCATCGTGATATAAGGCGTATCCCCAAATCGACCCGAGGACCTTGGCCGCGCTTGAGGCGGGCTCGGAAGCACGTTCGTGGCCACCGCCGACCAAGCGCTCGCCGTCGCCCGGCCCTGGGCGTGGGCGGTGTCCTCGAGCGGCCGGCCGGCGAGCCAGGCGTGGAGGCGGCGTAGCGGGCTGACAGAGGCCCTCCGCGCCGCATGATTGGAGAAGGCAGGCATGTGGAAGAAGGAAGAACCGGCGACCCCTCAGGTGACGGACACGACCGGCTCAGCCCGCCCGGCGGGGAGCGGCGCGAACCAGAACGCGGTCGTCGGCAAGTCAATCGTCGTCAAGGGCGAGCTCCACGGCAGCGAGGATCTGACGATCGAAGGGCAGGTCGAGGGCAAGATCACGCTGAAGCAGCATGTCTTGACAATCGGTGCCCACGGGCGCATTCAGGCGCAGGTCTTCGCCAAGTCAGTCGTTGTTCTGGGCGAGGTCATCGGCAACATCGAGGCGACCGAGAAGGTCTCTATCAAGGCTGAAGGAAGCGTCGACGGCGACATCAAAGCTCCTCGCGTTGCTATCTCAGAAGGAACCAAGTTCCGCGGCAGCGTCGATATGCAGCAGGGGCGGCCGACGCGGGCCGCAAGGGTCAGGAGTGGCGGACGCGACTCGGCATCCGACACCGGCGGCGAGAACCGATAGGTGTCCGTCGAGACGCTGGCGGTTCCACGAGCTGACGAGCGTCCTCCAAACGCGAGGCGACCGCCGGGTCGTCAAGCGATTCTCGCGACTCTGGGCGCTGGGGGGGCAGCTTCGTCGGCGGGCTCCGGCCACGCCCGTGTTCCCGGGCTTGCCCGCGGCAGGCCGCGGGCCTCGGCCTGCTCGGTGTGCTGCTGGTCGTTCTCGGCCGACGGCGGCAGGGCGGCTGAGTCCTGTCGGTCTGAAGGCGGAGCTATCGAGGGCAGTCTGGGTGACGACGAGTGCCCGGCGATCGACCGCGGCTCCGGCGTGAACACGCGGCTCGCCAACCCGTCCGGGGGGCAGCCCGTGAGTCCACCACCTCGTCTCCGAGGGAAACACTCCGCGACCGACCTCCGGGGTCACTGTGATCCACTTCAAGGATGGCGGCGATCGACGAACTGGCGTGGCACCGGTCACAAGGACGTTCGCTGCCGCAACCGCGAGGAACATCTCGTCGTTCGGATCGGGCAACCGCAGTTGCTGATGCGTGGCGTAAAATAGACACAACCTCGGAGGGAACAGGGCGGTTCATCAGGTCAAAAGCGAACGGGACAATCCCTCGGAGGACGCCCGTAGTTGGCAGGAAGAAAGCCGATGCGACAGTTCAAGCATTTCCTCGGTCGTCTAGCGTTCTCGGTGCTGTCCGGTGGCTTGGCCGCGGCTCCTGCGGCGGGGCAGGTATCGGATCTCTGGTTCGACGTGCCTCACGACGGTGCGACGTGGCACCGCGGCGACGTGATTCGAGCTCGGATCGTCCCCGCCTTCCCGGTTCCGGCGTCCGCCGGCGATCCGGTGCTGGAGTTGGTCATCGGTGACAAGATGCATGAGGTCGAAGGACATATCTACCAGAACGGCCGCCGGGCCCAGTTCTACTACACGGTGCAGAGCGACGACGACGCCGACGCGGACGAGGTCCGCATGGTCAAGGTGTCGCTGGCCGGCGTCGAAGTCGACCTGAGCGACTTCATGCCCGCCACCTTTGCGGTCGACGGTGGCTCTCGCGGGGCTCCGCCAGCCATTGACATCGAAGGCATCGGGTTGAGCTCGTTCTTCGTGCCGTCCGGCAACGTCTACCGTCCCGGCGACGAGATCTACTGGTACGTCCGGTTCCACAAGGCCGTCGTGGTGAGCGGCGCCCCGGTGCTAGCGCAGCACATCGGCGAGGAGATGCGAGAGGCGCGCTATCGTCCTGACGTCCAGACCCTCGACGGCGTGATCTACTTCACCTACACCGTGCAGGCTGGCGACTGCGACATGGACGGGGTGGGTATTCCCGCCAACGCTATCAGCGGCGGCTCCATCCGCGAGGCCGACGGCTCGCGGCCCGCCGACACCTCGCACCCCGAGCACGACCCTTCGAGAGACCTGCAGGCCGACGCCACCCGGCCGGTGGCGTGCGCGGCGGTGCCTGCCGCGCCGGCGCCGTGGCTGGCGCTGCTGGCGTCGCTCCTGCTGGCTGCCGGAGCGCACTTGTTCCGGCAGCGCCGACTGGCGTGAACGAGCCCTCCCGCCGCTGAGCGACCGAGCGTTGGCCGTCGTCGTCGAGGCCCGCCACGGCCGTGCTCAGGGTACCGACCAGATTCGTGCAAAATTACACTGTAAGGGGCTCGGCGGGTCGGGTCGGCGAGCTCGACGCCGAACAGCCGGCCGGAACCGGCCCAGGCGTCCCCCAGAGGGACCCTGGTCGGCCGCACCGCGGGAGTCGAGCGAGAGTCCGACGTCGTCGAGTTCGACCACCAGGGCTCTACCCGGTGCGCCGCGTGCGCTGCAGCGCGGTCGCCGGCGCCCAGGGCAAGGGCGCCTCGCGGGTTCGCTCGGAGATCAAGGTCGCGCTGCGCACGTCCTGCTGCACGGTCGACCCGGTTCTGTCCAATGGAATGCGCCTTCAGGGTATTTCCTGACAGATACGCACCCCGGAACCCGTCATGTTCCGTGGCGCTCAACTGTTCAGCCAGAACGTGCGTTTCTTCCTGACAGAGCCGCGCCGGTCTCCCGCCGCTGGCGGTCTCCTGCACCCTGGAAGCCGGCTCGCGAGCACCCGAGGGCGTGAGTTGAACCCTTGGAGTGTATTTCAGCACGGATCTGGGTCGGTACCCTACGGCCCGCCGCGAGGGTCGACGGCCCGCCGCGAGCGCCGGAGGGGTCGACGGCCGGCGCCAGGGCCGCGAGCGCTGCACGGGGCCGGCCATCGGCCGGCCAGGGGGCCGCAGGGGGGCCGCGAGCGCCGCACGGGTCGACGGGTCGAACGGACGCCATCAACGCAACCAGGAATCCAGCGCGTCAGCGAACGCGACCGCGCCAGCCTTGCGCGCCTTCCTCGAGTGGAACCGCATTTTCGCGTGGTCAACACACGCCGCCAGCTTCCCCGGAGCATAGGTGTTGACCATATCCGCCACGCTTCGGACCAAGTCCATGTTACGCGCCGCTACCGCCGCCCGCAGGCCCTTTTGACCGCATGCCTCCACCGACATAATAGCGGCCGGGTCGCAGCTACCGCTCAGGACTTCCAACACGCTACGGGCCGTATCCATGTCATTGGTCTTCACGGCCGCGTCAAACGCTAATACCCAAAGGCCAACAAAGAGTTGGAGATTCGATTCTGGAGCTTTTCCACGCCGCTTGAACGCTTGGTTTCTTAACGCCAGTTTGCGCCGATTCTCCGCCAAGTCGAGTTCCCGCGCCTCGCTCAGCAAGGACGCGGCATCCGCCGGCCGGGCTGCTTTCAGCAGTTCATCACCAAGTGTGAGCATGGATGAAAGCAACCTATACTCTACGCCGCCTTGCTTCTCCCACGCCAACACACCCGGCGCGGCCGCCGCGTCAGCATGTGAGATTGGCACTCCAACCAAACGGCGCGCCGTTTCCGTATCGTCACATTGCCGCGCATACCCCCAGTCCGTTTCCCCCCGCCGGTGCAACCGTCGAAAAGCGTCCACGTCGAATTGCAGCGATTCAATCTTGGACGCGTCTTTGGTTCGTTGTGGTATCGGGTCCGCCGCTAGCTGCTTTTGCTTTTCGCGCTTTCTAGGCCAGAACATAATTTGCTCCAAGGAACCAATCGGCACCCAAGGGCCGGGGGGACCGGAACCTCGACAACGGTCAGTACGCGGTGACTACCTTACACGCAATCCCCAGGGGCGGGTGTATCCCGGCCCGCTCCGCGGGCGGCGGCGGCGGTCCAATTGGTATGAACCTTCGACTTCAGTCAGTGAGTAGCCCGTTCCCATAACGCCGATGCGGCCGGTAACATCGTAAATCACCCATGTCCTGTCAGGATTTCGGCAGATTTGCCAGTTGTCGGGATAGTCCCACCACTCGGCGGCCTCCGCCACAGTGGTGAACACCGCAACCAGCGCCAACGCCATCAACGCATGGGTCACCTGTCCTCTACGCATCTGCAAACTCCCTTCGGGGTCTGAACGAACCTCAGTAGTCGCGTTTCTCCTGACGCTTGGATAGTTCCCGCGCGAACGTGACGTGGTTGCGTGGGTTGGCGCTCAGCACGTCGTCGAACGCATCCCGCAGCCACGTAAGGCCCTTCGGCTCGTCGGACTCATGCAGTCGGACGATGCGGATGATCTCCGCCATGGCCTTCCTGCGTTCTTTCTCGTCGATTTCCTTGCGGTTATTGTCGTAGGTATCTCCGAAGCTCATGCTTGTCCCCCTCTCCCTCAATAGGGTAACAGGTCCGACGGGTCGAACGGCCGGCGGTTTCCCCCCGGCCCCCCGTTCGGCCCCGCCGTCGCCCCTCGCGGCGCTCGCGGCCCTGGCCCCCGGCCGCGTCGACCCCGTGCGGCGCTCGGGTCGCTCGCGGCCGTCGCACGGGCCAGGTCCGCCCCGAGCGCCGGAGGGTCGACGGGCCGGCGCCCTGGGGCCGCGAGCGCCGCACGGGGCCGGCCAGGGGGGCCGCAGGACAGTGACGGGAATAACCTTGCCACGCGGCACGCTCGGAAGACGGTAGAGAGCGGGTCGCGCCTGGGCGCAGTTGGCAGATCTATATCGATTACTGTCCCAAGGGTCGCTGTCGGCGACGAGCGCTACGCGCGGATTCTCGCGGGGTAGAGGTTCAACGGCCGGGCGTTGGTCCGCTCCGCGGCCCCGGAGTTCCAGTCGTAGTCACCGGTCAACACGATGTGCTCCCATCCCAACGGCGAGACGTGCCGAAGCAGGGTCGGGTCCGGCAGCCGTCGCTCACGGCGCAGGTGGGTGGCGGCCTTCTCGATGTAGGCGGTGTTCCAGTAGACGATGGCGGCGATGACGAGGTTCAGCGCCATGACGCGTTTTTGCTGGGCCTCGTGAGACCGGTCGTGGACGCGGCCCTGGGCATGCGCGAACACGGCTCGGGCAAGGGCATGTCGCGCCGCGCCCTTGTTGAGCCCCGCCTGGCACTCCATGCGAAGCTGGGGGCTTTCCATCCAGTCGAGCATGAACAGCGTGCGTTCGATGCGCCCCGATCTCTGATGCCTGCGACGCGTGGCTCGAACGGCTGCGGAGGGGGCGCTCCACCGCCTCGACGCTTGGCTCGACGGCCGGCCGCTCAAGGACGCCACCCTGGCTGCGTAACCTCGGCGAGTTCCACGACCAAGGCCGAGCGCCGGCGAGCGCGGCGCTAGCGGTGGCCGCGGCCGTCGTGCGCCTCAGGCGCCGGCCCGAAGCCCCGCGCCAGCTCGACTATCGAGGCACCTCGAGGCGGACCCCGCTGGCAGCCGCCCGGGCGGCTGCTGACCGGCTCAGTCGTCGGCGGGAGCGGGGAGCATCACGCGCTCGAGGGTCTCAAGACGCTGCTCGACCTTGCCGAAGGCCGGCCGATGCCGGCCCAGGGGCCCCGGGTCGCCCACGCGCAGGTAGCAGCCCGGTCGTCAGCTCCGGCACCGCGGCCCAGTGCTCGGGGGCGAGCATGCGGCGGTGGTGCGTCTTCACGTAGCCGATGACGGGCAGGCCGCGCGGTGACGGATGCCGTGCAGGGGGCCTCGAGCACCTCCGGCGCCTCGATGCTCCGGAAGGCCTCATCCACGCGATCCCTCCGCATGGGATCGAGCGGCTGCGCCCGCAGCCGCTCGATCCGGCTCGCCGACCTGCTTGGCGAGAAGCGGGTCGACCCTGTGGCGTCGTCTTCCAAGGTCTGTGGTCTGTGAACGAAGCGATCATCTTCTACCGTCACTGAGGCTCCCGTCCCTTTGCCTCCTTCTCCTCCGGCGCCAGAAGCCCCGACCCGGGACCAGCGTGGAACGAGGTGGCGTCCTCGGTCCACTCGACCCACGTCGAGAGACGGTGAGTGTTTCCCAACGAATCCCGAAACACGATCCGTAGCCTGCTCTTATATCCTCGCTGCAGGGCAATCATATCCTCCAGTCGGAAGAGCATCCTGGCCACATCCCCCCGCTGCAATCGATAGGGCAGGCTCACAAGATCGGTAAGTTGCTTTTCTTCGAATTGGGCGACTGGATCCGCATACGGAATTATCGAGATGCTATCGCTTTCCTTCGGGATTCCGACCTCTACCGACCAACCAGTGATCGTGACGTCGAATGGGCTCGCGTTGGCTACCGTGACCCCAACGAATTCCGTTGGCTCTCCAGAGGAGAACTTTCCAAAACTGTACCTCGCTGTCGTTACCGTCAAAGCAGGCCGCGTTTGTCGGTCTTCGATCTCTCGCGCCAGCCGGAGCTGCTCCGCCATCAGCTGGGTCTGTTTCTCCGAGATGGCGCGCGTCTGTTGCGTTTGTTGCCATGTAGACCACGCGATGATCGCTGTCAGAGCTACCATCAGCACCGTGTGCAGACGTGCCAAAAGGGCGGAGGCCACTCCCCGCAGGACCGAGGCCCACTCAGGCACACGTTCTACGACGAAGCGCCACGCCTCAAGAAGATGATTCAGGTGGGGCATCTCTATATCCTCGCAGTCCACCGTGGCGTGCCCGTGGGCAGCCGCGCTTCATGAGACTTCCTCCACGAACGTCCGCGCAGCTCACTCTTGACCTCGCCCATCATCGGCGCATCGTCGGCCATGGCATGGTGGCAGCGACTCGGGTAGGGTAGGTGTGGCCGGCGTGTGGGGCGTGTGGGTGGGGGTGGGGCGTGTGGGGGGCGTGTGGGTGGGGGGCGTGTGGCCGGCCCCCTCCAGGCTAGCATAACCCAGCCTCGCGGGCTCGCGCGAGCCGAGTACGCCCATGGCCGCCCGACCTTGTCGGCCGGCCCCGGCCCGCCTCGATGCCCGACACCACGCCCTCCGCGCCGTCGGCGTCGGTCGAGGCGATCGTCGACTGCAGCGGCAGGTCGGTGACGGTCAACGGTGTGACGCGGGTGCGAGGGGAGGGACGTTGACGGTTGAATGTGGGGGTACACAATATCTAGTGGTATCGTACCAGATTACTACAAAATATGTGCTAGGCTTTCCGTTGTACCTGCCGGGGGGAGGGGACGAGATGAGAACAGGCAGCACCAGCCGTCGCGGAGGGAGATGGGCAGTACGGTTGCTCTCCGCCCTTCTCTTCGTCGTGCCCATGAGCCAGGGACGATTCACTCTGCTGTCCACCATCGCCCTGAGCGTCGTCCTGACGGTCTTCCTGGCCGGCGGGATGGCCCAGGCGAAGGACGTCGGGCGGTTCATCAAGGTCACCGACGCGCCGGCGCGTCGACTGTCGCGGACTGGAACGAGAGTCTGACCGCCGTGTCGACCTCGACGCCCGCACCGTCTTGAGCGCCGCCGCCAAGTCGCAATGGGGTGGAGCCCGCATGTACATTCCCCGGCGCGTTCACGGGTGCACGTCTTTGAGCGGCCGGTGGCGCCGACCACGTGTTTTCTGTGGTCGCCCGTTCTAGGGCCAGAGGTCGGCGAGGTTGAAGCCGACTGCCTCGAACGGGGGCATCTGGATTGTGTCGTTGCCCGTCGCGGTCGCGAGCTTGTTCCAGGCGCCCGCGCTCAGCTCGTAGCCTTCGAGCGTGCGGCTGGCAGGGTCGACGAGCCAGAGGTGGCGTACGTGTTCTCGTGCGTACACCGGGCGCTTGATATCGAGGTCCAGCTTGCGGGTCGATGGCGAGAGGATCTCGCACACCCAGTCCGGGGCGAGCGTGAAGTACGCGGCTTCGGGATAGCTCGGCATCCGAGTCCGACGCCAGCCTGCGAGGTCGGGCACCAGGATGTCGCCTCCGAGGTGGAGCTCTGGCTCGTCGATGATCCACCAGCCGCCCGGGCCTCCTCGGCCAATATGGAACGGCACGGTGAGGTAGCCGCCGAGCAACGACGCAGCCAATGCGTGCGGCGATGCCGGTCGGGGATTGGTGTACAGGACGCCGTCGACGATCTCGGCCACGCGGTGGGCGGGTGCCTTGAGTACGTCCTGGTAGGTCGCACCTGGGCGTGCCTCCGAGTCCCGTTGTGACGTTGCTGCCGTGCTCATGGTGGTGTGCGTGCTGTTCCGTGCAGTGTACACGACGATAACAGCGCGTGCGCCGTCGGTGCGGCTTTCGAGACCGTGCGCCCTTGGGGGCCCTCGAAGGTGTAGACCACCCCCCCGGATGGCCGGCGAGCACTTCGGGGCAGGATCCGGGCGGCTGCCTCCTTGACGTGGGCCACAAGAGTGTCGTGGTCGACGCTCCAATCGAGCTTGGTGCGGCTCGCGAACCCGGCCATCGGGTTGCGTTCGATCCCGATGCTCGGGATCCGGTCGACGGCCTGATCACGTCGAACCGCCCGGTCCGGGAGAATGGGGCGAGCTCGCGACAGCGGCGGCTGTCCGTGGATGCGGAATGCCCGGATCGGGATCAGTCCGCATCGCTCCAGCAAAAGTCTACCGATCCCGCACCGAATCGTTGCAATCGGGTGTAGGATGGGCTCGCCACGTAGACCGGCACGCGGTCCGACACTGGGCCGCTCGCCGAATACAATACCCGCGCCAGCGGGGAACAGGCGGGAGCCCGTCACCATCGCGTGTGCGGTCTGCGTGGCAACCGGCCCGGTGACCACTTTCACCGGAGCCGTTCATGCGCGTCGTTGCGACCGGAAGCCGTGCGTTTTGCCGAAGGAGGCGCCATGCGGGAGACAGCTTGCCGTCGTCGCCATCGTCGCCAGTATCGTATCTGCGGGCCGCCGCACAAGTCGCACAGTTCCCAGGACCGCCGGTCGCTGCCGCTGCTCAGACGGAAGGCTGCTCGACGTGGACGGACGATTGCATCGTGCTGGAACGACCGCGCTAGGGACCGTCCGCATCATGGAGTTGCGGGAGCGGGTATCTGGGCACGTTATGGAAACGGACCCCCGGATTCCGGTGAGCGCGTGACCGCCGGGGATTACCCGCTAAGCAGTTGAGCAGATGAGGCTTAGCCTAGTTCGTGTGGGCCCGATGCGGCGCCGGCCGGACCCCTGCTGCCACCCCGGGATTAGGGCCTGGATTAGGGCCCGAGGAGATGCCCAGAAAACCGAGCGAAGTGCTCCCGAAGAAGCGCCGTGAGCCGGTGAAGCCCAAGGGTCGGCACCCGGACAAGGCCCTGTCGGACAGCTTCTGCCGGAACGTCGCCGAGGCGGGCCGGTACGCGGACGGGAACGGCCTCTACCTCCTGGTCGAGCCGTCAGGGGCCCGGCGGTGGCTCCAGAGGGTGACGGTGCGGGGGCGTCAGCGGAAGCTCGGCCTCGGGAGCTACAAGCTGGTCTCGCTGGCCGAAGCCCGGGAGTTGGCCCTCGCCAACCGCAAGCTCGCACGGGCTGGCGGCGACCCGCGGTCGGCCGGCCGACACCACACCGCGGGCGTCCCGACGTTCGAGGACGCGGCGTACAAGGTCCTCGCGATCCACAAGGGCGGCTGGCGCAAGGGCGGGAAGACCGCGAGCCAGTGGGAGAGCAGCCTCCGCGATCACGCCTTCCCGGAGCTCGGCGGGAAGACCGTCGACCGGGTGACGACGGCGGACATGATGGCGGTGCTGCTGCCGCTGTGGACGAGCAAGTACGTGACGGCGCGGAAGGTTCTGCACCGAAGCAGCGCGGTCATGAAGTGGGCGGTCGCCCAGGGCTACCGGACCGACAACCCCGCCGGCGACGCGCTGCTCGCGGCGCTACCCAAGCGACCCAGGCCGGTTCAGCACCGGCGGGCCCTGTCGCACTACGACGTCGGCGAGGCCCTCGCGAAGGTGCGCGTCGGCAAGGCCTGGGACGGGATCAAGCTGGCGTTCGAGTTCCTGGTCCTGACGGCCACGCGCTCAGCCGAGGTCAGGTTGGCGACGTGGCAGGAGATCGACCTCGTCTCGATGGTGTGGACGGTCCCGCAGGAGCGGATGAAGGCGAAGCGCGAGCACCGGATCCCGCTGAGCAGGCGCGCCCTCGAGGTGCTGCGGGCCGCCGAGCGGCTCCGCCCGTCGCCGCAGCCGCATGAACTGGTGTTCACGAGCATTCGCGGGAGGCAGATCGACGCCTCGGTTCTCTCGAAGACGCTCACCAGGCTCGAGATCGACGCGGTCCCGCACGGCTTCCGGTCGTCGTTCCGGGACTGGGCGTCGGAGCGGACGGACCACCCGCGGGCGGTGGTCGAAGCGGCCCTGGCGCACACCGTGCGGGACCAGACCGAGGCCGCGTACGCGCGGTCGGACCTGTTCGAGCGACGCCGACACCTGATGGACGACTGGGCGGACTACCTGAAGGCGCCGCGGGGGCAGGTGGTGAAGCTGGGGCGGTGACGGGCAGCAGGACGGGGAGGCTGCTCATGGGCGAGATGAGCACGGCGAAGTCCCTGCCGGCCGTGATGATCAGTGCGGCTGTCGGGACCCTGTTCGGTATCTGGCGTCGAGTCGACGCGAGGCGGCATCGAGCAGTCGCTCCAGGAGAAACGACGAGCTCGACTTGCGGAATCGGCGCCGCCTCCGTGCGTGCTGGAGTAGTTGGCCGGCGAGCCAGCGGGGTTAGCCGTTGCGCCGTGGTGGTCCGGGCCCGGTTTCTGAGGAGTTTCCTGGAGTCCGCAGCCTCCGCGCCCGTAGTGGCGCCTCGCTGGCCCGACGGCCCGGCAAGAAGACCCTCCCTGCCGGGCTCTGGGGAGGGGGCGGGACGAGTTCACCCCTGACCCTCCCCGCGGGTCAGGGCGCAAGAAACCGCCCTCTCCCCCCCCGCGGGCGGTTGGGGGAGAGGGGGCAAGGGAGAGTTACGAACGCCGACGCCGAACGCTACCGCCGCAGGTAGCGGCGGTATCCACCGAGGGCCAGGAGCGGCCGAAAGCCGGGACGACGACATCGCCGACACGGTGGCGGAACTGAGCTGGGGTGTTCGGGTCAGGTCAGCCCGCATCCCCGCGCCTTCCGCGTGGTTCCAGCGGCCAGCGATGCCGGCCGCCGGTCGATCTCGCGATTGGAGCACGGCCGGAAGCCAGCCGGAGCCCGCGGCACGATTCCGCCCCGGAAGAAAAGAACCCCCTCCCCCCCGGGGCGTCGGGGGAGAGGGGGCAAGGGAGAGTTACGAACGCCGCCGCCGTCCGATTACCGCCGCCGATAGCGGCGGTAGCCGCCGAGGGCCAGGAAGGCCGCCAGCAGGAGCTGCGCGATGACCGGCAGGGCCGGAACAGCAGCATCCCACAGGTAGAGCTTCACCTCGCCGGTAACCTCGCCGGCCATGCCCTCGGCCATGCCGTAGAGCACCAGCTCTTCCATGTCCTCCATCATGTTGTCTTCGACGGCCATGACCGGGGTCGAGCCCATCATCTCGCCCGCCTCGATCACGATCGGCTCCACCATGAAGTCGGCGTCGCCGGCGCTGCTCATTTCCCGATCACGCATGAGCATGACGGTGACGTCCTCGGTGGCAGCCCGGTTGGCCGTCGCCGTCACCATGGCCGACATGCCCTCGGCGACGTTCATGTCCTCGGGGCCCGACAGCATGATGCTGAGCGCCTCGAGGCCCACCTCGACCGGGAAGATGACGCTGGCCTCGCGTGGATCCGTCTGCGGAAGAGGCCTGGCGCCAGACGGCATGCTCGCGTGAGCGGTGATGGTGATGTGGGCCATGCCCTCGCCCACCGCCGTCACCATGACCTTGCCGCCACCGACCGACGTGGACGCCACGCCGCTCATGTCCGACTCGGCCGTGTAGGTGAGAGTCACCCCCTCGGCCGCACTGAACAGGTCGTTGCCCATGACCTCGATCATCTCGCCCGGAGTGAACGTCATGTCGTCGCCGGCCCCGGCCTCCTTCGCGGCGTAGATGGCCGCCTGGACCTCTTCCTCGGTCTTCGCATACACCAGCTTCTGCGTTCCGTCCTCGATGGCGAGCGAGAGCACGTTGTTGACGGCGCGGGCATCCGTCCCGATCTTGGCGTCGCCGGCTACCGAGGCATCGAACACCAGCATCTCCATGCCGAGATCGTCGTCCGCCTCGATCATCAGGTCCACCGACGCGCTCGATTCCTTCCCGCTGTCGATGACGATCGGGTGCGTAGACAGCCGGTAGTCCTGCGAGCTGCCGCTGCTGGGCATCAGCGAGACGGTCAGCTTCTCGGCCGCCTCCATCGCCTTTCCGTCCTTGTCGACCACGGTCAGCATGACCTTGACGGTCTCGCCCTCCATGACCGAATCGGGCTGCGGGTCGAGAGCTTTGCCCTTGTCGTCGACGATTGTCGCCTCGACGGCAGGCAGCGCGTTGATGTCCGTGACGGTGATCTCGAGCTCGGTGAGCTTCACGTCGTTCCCGAGGGTCCCCGGCGTGTACGCCATCACCGTGACGGTGTCCTCGGCCCGGTCGCCGTCGGCCTCGGCGCTGATCGTGCTGGTGACGGCCCCCCCCTTGGCGAGAGTCCCCGACGTGGGCCTCAACGTGTACTTGGCCGGGTCGTCGGGGTCGAGCACCAAGCTGATGGGGAGATCCACTGTCTTGTGCGGGTCAGCCTCCAGTTTCAGCGTCCCGGAACCGTCCTCCTTGATGGTGTTCTTCGCCTTCTCGTCGGAGTCCAGGCTCAACACGAACTTCTGCTCCTCGGCGTCGTCGATCGTGACCACCTTCGACCGCTTGGGGTCGCCGTTGATCTCAACCGAGATCTGGAACTTCTCGTCCTCCGCGTCGAGGTCCTGGCCGATTGCGACGCGGAACGTGCGCTTCACCTCCGACGCCTTTTCCGTCCGCGCGATGTCGGTCCACCTGTATCCGCCCGCGAAGTCGGCACCGACCAGCGTCGTGTCGCTGGCTTCCGCCGCATCCCGCGGAAGAATTGACTCATCATCGTCACCATCGATCGGGAACCGCACGTAGACCAGCCGCTCCGCGATGGGCGCCACCTTGTCGTCCGCCCCCTTCGTACCCGCGGGCACGTTCATGGTGACGGTCACTGTCAGGCCACCGCTCTCGATCACGCTGGTATCCGTCGATACCGACTTGACCGTCACCTGCGGTCCCGGATCCGGCGCCACCGGGGCGCCCGGCACGCCTGCGTGCGGCATGCCTGCAGCGACGGCGTTGACCGCACGCACTCGGAAGATATAGCTCGTGCCGTTCGTCAGGCCGGTCACCGTCTCGGTCAGGTCCGAACCGGCGTTCATCCAGCTGTCGCTGGCGTCGACATCGTACTCGTATCGCAGGATGGCCGAGCCGCCGTTGTCGGTCGGTGCCATCCAGGTCAGCGTCACTTGGCGGTCTTCGTCGTCGGTCGCCGTCAGCTCCCGCGGCGGGCCCGGCGCCGCGGCCGGGGTCGCCATGACGCTGGCGGCGCTGCTGCTGGGACCCGCGCTGTTGACCGCCTGCACGTCGAACTGGTAGCTCCGGCCGTTGGTCAGGCCGGTGACCGTTACGGTCAACGCCAAGCCGTTGGGTACCCAGGTGCCCCCGTCCACCCTGTAATCGTACCTCTCGATGTCGCCCCCGCCGTTGTTCGCCGGCGGGTTCCAGTTCAGGGTCACCTCGCCGTCGCCGGGGCGCGGCACCAGGCTCTCCGGGGCGGTCGGCTCCTGCGCGTCGCCTGTCGGGATTGCCGAGAAGTGGGCGGAGTCGCCCTTAGTTGCGCCCCTGACCGCCCTGACGTAGTAGTCGTGGGAATAGTGCGGCTTCTGGTTGTCAAGCGTGACCGTCAATATCGTGTTGCCGAGGGGTCCCCGCCAATCGGTGTCGTCAACGCGGTACTCGTATCCGGTAATGGCTGCTCCGCCGTTGTCGGACGGAGCACCCCAGGTCAACACCACCCGCTCATCCGCTTGCGTCGTGTCTGCGCGCAGGTTCGTCGGCGCGGACGGCGCGCCCAACGGGGTCGCAGTCTCCGCGTCCATCACCCCTTCGCCAGCGTCGTTGACTGCTCGAACCTGGAAGGTGTACTCCGTGCCGTTTGTCAGAGAACTCACCGGCGCGGAGGTTCTGGTCGTCGGAATCCAGGTGGCGTCGCCGATGTTGGCGGTGATGGCGTACCGGTACTCGTAGCTGCGGACCGGCTGTGCAGCAGTTCCACCCGGTGGTGTGACGGTCCAACTCAACGTCACGTGCTCGTTACCGGGCGTAGCCGTGAGTGTCGGGGTGACCGGGATGCCGATCACCATCAGGCGCCGTCTCTCAACGGGGCTGATCTCGCCAGTTTCGCCCGAGGTGCCATCCGTGTCGGTGTCGTGGACTGCCCGCAAAGCGAATATGAGGTCGGCGCCTGGGGTCAAACCGGTCAAGAGGGTCTGCCTGAGGGTCGCATTGCTGGGATCGGAGAGCGCCGGAGTCCAAGTGCCACCCCCGTTGCTACTCCACTGGTAATGCGTAAGTGTTGCGCTGTCACCAGGAGGCTCGGTCCACGACAACAACACCGCACCTGCGATTGCGGTGTTCTGCGTGACACCGTCAGTATCCCGGTTCGGGTCCGGTACCGCGGTGAAGTTCTGCGGTGCCTCCAGAGTCTGCGCCTGCGCGATGGTCGACCCGGCCCCCAGCATGAACACCATCCCCACGAGCGCCATCCACTTCAGCGCCCGGCAACTGCCTCTCGCGAAAATCGCTCCTGTCCGCATGTCGCAATCTCCCTTGTGAATCCGTCCGTCTGTCGCCAGCAGCGGGGGGAAACCACTCCATCCGCCCCCTGCCTCCCCCCGATGTCGACTACCGCTCCGCATCTCGTCCTGAGCCTCCCGACTGCCCGCGTCGAAATCCGATTTGGGCCTGTTTTTGGGCCCTACGCTTGGCTCGTGTCCCACAAGTTGTTCTACGCCGGAGGTTTACGCCGATCGGCCGTTTGCGCATATGGCTTTGGCTATTGGAGAGGAAGACGGCTACGACAAACGCGGGGACGCGGGTGCGAGGATCCTGTCGAGCCGCGGCGTGGGCCTGCGAGTGCTCGCCGGCCGGCGCAGATCGACACCACGACCGCTGGCGGCCGCCTCGTGTTCGGCATCTTTGCGCCGCTGGCCGAGTTCGAGCGGGAGCTGATCCGGGAACGCACCGTGGCCGGGCTCAAGGCCGCCGCACGGGCCCGCGGGCGCAAGGTCGGGAGGAAGTTCGCGCTGACGAAAGCTCAGGTGCGGCTGGCCCCAGGCCGCGATGGCGCACCGCGGAACACGTCGGTGTCCGCGCTGTGCCGGGAGCTCGGCATCAGGCCGGTGACGCTCTACCGGTACGTCGGCCCGCAGGGCGAGCTGCGGGAGCAAGGCCAGAAGGTCCTTGCGTCATGAAGCCGGAGAACCGTGACGCGCGAGCTAAACGTAGGATTTCGCCCCCTCCCGCAAACAACCCGACGAGCATCGCGTCGCGGTGGAGGCCTCGGCGAGGCGGCGGGCGGTCGGCGTGGGGCGCTCGACCGCGGCGGGGCGGGGCGAGTGGACCGGTCACCGGCAGCCGCCCCCGTAGGGTTCGGGTTGCCGTCCTGCCAGACCCGGACGTGGAAGCGGTTGATCTCGGGCTCGAGCTCGCGGTCCTGCGCCAGCCAGGCGAGGAGGGTGTCGACGAGGCGGTCGAGGGAGCATGCCGGGGCCGCCCTGTCGATTTCGTGGTGACGGAGCCCGCCGACCGACAGGAGATGTCGATGGTGGGAGCGAAAAAGTCCAGGTGTCCCGCCTCCCGGTCAGTCCGCCGGCGCGGCCCGTAGTCGTCGAGATCATGCCGTCCGTCCTCCACGATTGCGCTCGAGCACCGCCTCACTCACCCGCGCGCAGGGCGAGGCGTGCGTCCCCCTGCAGCCCGCGGATCGGCGTCAGGTTCACCGGGGCCCGCGCGTCGCGGTGTAGCGCCGACGCGAAGCCGGAGCAGCCAGCCTGCGGCCCGCTCGGCCGCTTTCGACCGCGGCGTCGCAACCGATGCCTGACGGCATCTCCAGGCGGGCGATGTCCGCCTCGACAGTCACGCGCTGGAGATGCTGGCGCGCCGCTTCGACGTCGGACCCGTCGACCGGACGCGCCGCCCGCCAGTGAAGATGGCGGCGCGCCCCCGTCGTCACCTAGTCGAAGCGGGCCAGTTCGTCGCCATCGACGAGCACCGCCCTCGCCGCCCAGCTTCCCGCCAAGGCCCATGTTCACGTCGCCGTCGAGGCCGGTGCGGGTCAGCCGCGCCTCGGTGTGCAGGGTGCCGTCGACGAAGGCGACGCGGCGGGGGCGGTCCGCGTCGGTCGGCCTGTGCACCACGAACGCCCCGCCGTCCCCGAGCAGCTCGCCTCGACGGCCGATGGTGCCGGTCCGGTCTGCCGGGTCAGTGGGATTCTGCATCGGCCTCGGGTGCGATGTGTGCGGCGGTCTCGGACGCCTGCGGGCATACGACGACGCGGTGGTCCCTCCGCGAAGTCGCCAGCCCAGGGGTGTCGGAACCTCGCCGGATCGGGGTACCATGCGGGCAAAGCGTGGAGACCCGGTTTCACTCATCTCCAAAGGAGGGAATGTTGGCAAGAGTCAATAAACTCACCGTGGCCATGACGAAAACGCAGCTGCTTTCGGATATCGCGGAGAACACGGCGTTGACGAGGCGGCAGGTCGCGGATGTCTTCGAGGCGCTGGATTCGGTCATAGAGCGCCATGTCCGGAAAGGGGCCGTCGGCACTTGCACGATACCCGGCCTCATGAAGATCAAGGTCGTGAAGAAGCCCGCGCAGAAGGCCCGGAAGAACGTGCCGAATCCGTTCCGGCCTGGTGAGACGATGGACGTGAAGGCCAAGCCGGCCAGCACCTCCGTGAAGGTTCTACCGCTGAAGAAGCTGAAAGACATGGCGTAGTAGGTGTCCGCCGTACGGATCGTCGTCCCCGTGAGGGGGGGCGGGTGCGCCCATGGCGACGCCAGCCTTGGGTCGGGAAATGGGGGCTTCGGTTAACCGGCCAGCCGGAGAGTTCTGCGGCCCCTCGCGGCGGGGGCGATTCGACCCGTCGATTCTGGCCGCGCTGTTCGAGCGGGGCCTCGATCCGGGACAAGGGCACCCAACTCCGGACGTACCGCGGGCCGGGTGCTCCTCTCGGCGCCCCCCCCGTCGACGGCTACTTCTTCTTCGCGGCCTTCTTCCTCCGCTCCGCCCAGTAGGCGGTCATGCGCTCCGATACCGCCTTCTTCTGCTCGGCCGTCATCGACCGGCGCTTCCGTTGCGGCTTGGCCTCGTGCTCGTTCTCGGCGGCGGCCTTCTTCCGCGATGAGCGCCGGGTCGAAAAGCGAGCCGCCGGGGTGGACGCTCCAAGCATCTGCTCGACGTCGCTCAACGCCTTGATCTCGGCCTGGAGGCGGTCTATTTCGTTTTGGCGATCGGCAATTGCCTGTGCGATGGTACTCATGGCCATGGAGGTGGAGATTACTTGGGCGGACCGCAGGATGTCAAACTCTTGGGGCGGATACCCGATTCGTCGGATGGAGGCGGCCTGAACGGGCGGTTTTCTGATGGCTGAGCCGAAGGACCATCTGCTGCACTACCGCTACGGTGAACGCATGGCTCTGTGCGGGCGCAGGGCCTTCGGGTTGAAGCCGGAACGATGGAGCGGGCTACCATCCTCGGGGCAGTGCGGTCACTGCCGGTCGGCTCTCCGCAGAATGGGCGGCATGGACGGCTACGTGCGCGAGGCGCAAGAGGCAAGGCGTGCAGCCGACGAGGCCGAGATTGCAGAACTGAGCACACTGCTCGACGAGGTGCGTGCGTTCGCTCGGCGGGTGCCGGCCGAGACGCGCCGGCAGTTGGCGTATCAGCTCCGGAAGGCGAAACAGGAGGTCACGTAGGACCTGCCGAACCGCTCGCGGCCGGTAGGTCCCCGCCTTCAGGTCGCGCGCCAGTGCTCCCAGCCACCGGTCCCGTTATCGGACCCCGGCCCCGGGCGCGCCGGCCGGTCGCGGCGGTGGAGCCGCGCGCAACTCGGCAACCAGCTGGTCGTACCCCTGGAGGTTGTTGGGCGAGAGCGAAACGTTCTGGGGATTGCCGATTCGAAACAGCTTGCTGTAGTCCCCAAGCTCTGGAATCAGCTCACACCAGCCACGAAGCGACCGCATGGCGACGATCGGTCGATGGTCTCGAATCGCTTCGCGGACGAGGTGGGCGACATACCCTGACGACGGTACCAGCCCGTCGGGCGAGTCGGGCGAGTCGGGCGAGTCGGGCGAGTCGGGCGAGATGCGCTTGGGTACCCGTCGGTACTTGGTCGAATGGTACGGAAACAGCTCAGCACAGAACAGGTTGCGGGCAAGCGTCTCGGTCCCGACATCGCGGATCCACCATCTCGAACGCTGTCTCCACCAAGCCGAGCCCGGCGCGCCCTCCAGGCGGGGATCGAGGAAGTAGAAGGGGTACGCGGCCGGCTTGCGGCCGAGATTCTCGATGATGGCGTTTCGGTAGACGGGCTTGCAGTGCCAGGCGTCGTCCTCGGGCGAGTAGCCGGGGTTCAGGTTGAGGAGGTACACCCGCGCACTCGGGTCACCGATGAACGGCTCGGGCAACAGATGCGACTGAATCTTGATGTCAGGGTCGTGCGCGTAGCGCTTGTTGAACGCTTCGACGATCTCCAGGTCCTGTGGCAGAACGTGGGGAGCGTCGTCGGTCGGAAGTTCCGACCAGGGGTTCACCATTGCGGCACCTGCTCGGGGCGATGCGTCGGTCACAGGCCATCCTCGCGGCTCGTAGAACCCATCGGCTTGCCGGCCCACGCGAGCCATGCCGGATCCACCCGCTCTACGCCATCGGGGTAGGTGACAACGGCCAAACCCCCGCGCATCGCCGTCGCCGTCCCGGTGCGACCGGACAGGTCCCGCACGCTCACGCCGCCAGCCTCCCTGATCAACCGCCGCAGAACTTCACCGTCCACCGGTACCTCCCTTGAGGTCGGTCGCGGCCTGATCCTCTCAACCAAGCAGGCGAAGCGCCGCGATGACGAGCCCGGCGATGCCGAGCATGCGCCAAGTCAAGCGGGTTTCCGCGGTGCTGATCTGGGTCGACAACCGCGTATCGAGGTTCGCAATCTCGGTGCGCACCTCCGCGATTTCGGTGCGTACCTCCGCGATTTCGGTGCGTTGATGGGCGCGCATCTCGGCCATGCCGGCCTTGAACTGGTCCGACGTGACGTGGTCGCCCTGCTCGACGACCAACCGGAGCGCGTCCGTGAGGGCATCCGCCTGGGCGGGGGTGAAGTCGGCGGCGGTCAGTGACCGGGCGACGGCGTGCGTGTCGAGCATCAGCTCAGATTCTCCATGATCCCGGCGTGGGGCGTCGTGCGCCAGGAGCGTTCAGCCGCGGCCGAAGCCCCGCGGTAGCTCGACTGTCGAGGGTCGACGCCGCACACGCCCTCGAGCAGCTCGGCGGTCGGTGAGTCGGCCAGGGGCTCAGGGCAACTGGTCGCGCCAGACCTCGTATTCGGCCTGCAGGGTACGGAGCTGGCCGACGGCGTCGGCCCACTGCTTCGGCCGCGGCGGGCGGTCCTTCGGGCGTACGACGGTACGGGCGCTCGCAGTATCGGCGCTGGCGCTCGGCGTTGGTCATGCCCACGGGTCCAATTCTACGCCGGTTGGACGAGCCGACCCGGCGACACGCCCCGGCACCATGCCGGGGCGTGTCACTGTACGGGGTCAGCGAAATCCCGCGACTCGGCCGGTCCGGCCGCAGGACGCGCGGTGCCGCGCGTCGACAACGGTTACCGGCCCTCCTCCTCGAAGCTGCGCAGGTAGCGGGACACGGTGATCCGCGCGCAGCCGATCGCCTTCGCGATGCGCCCGAAGCCGAGGCCCTGGGCGCGAAGCTCGACCATCCGCGCGACGGCCTCGGCCGACATCGGCGGGCGCAGGAACCCGCGCCTGACCGTCACGCGGCCGCGCCGGCGCAGGACCTTCCGGTCGGCGAGGGCCGGCATCGAGCGCTCGTCGTCGTCGTCGGGCGCGTGCTTCGCCAGCTCGTGCCAGTCGACGGCCGCGCGCGTCGGACCGCCGTCGACGGGCTCGGGGTCCGGCATCTGGTCGAGGAGGCCGTCGCCGCCCCGCCACGCGACCTCGAACTCCTGCTCGGGGCTCGCGGACGACTCGCGGACGACCGTCGTCAGCGGCTCGACCCGGTGGTAGACGACCGACAGCCCCGTCGTGTGGCCGGCGCCGGTGCGATACGACACGTCGGCGAGAGCCGAGCTCACGGCCGGATTCGCCAGCGCCGCGGCCAGCGCGGAGCCCTGCAGGCGCAGCCTCGTCGCCACGCGCAAGGC
>CBDIOF010000001.1:0-23101 GCA_963663815.2 Vicinamibacterales bacterium
CCGCGACGATGTTCGCTGCGTCGAGTGCGGAGCGCGCGAGCCGCATCCAGTTCTGGGCCGTGCGCTCGGCGAGTCCGGCCCGGGCCAGGAACGGGAGCCATGTCCCATGCGGACACTCGGCGCGGGCCTCCGCGAGCATCGCCCCGGCGGCAAGCGCCGCCTCCGCCGCCGCGAGCGTGCCGGCGCGGTAGCGCTCGACGTGCTCGCCGATGGCGTCCGCGCGGGCGCACTGCCAGTTCGACAGCGCCGCGGTCACCGCGCCATCTCGTCGAGCACCCGAAGCACGTCGGCGGCGATCCGGAGCGCCTCGCGGTCCTCACCATTCGCGTGCTGCGCCAGGTCGAGCAGCCGCGCTTGCGCGACGGCGCGCTGCGCCCGGGCGGCGACATGGCCGATCCGCCGCATCACCCGGGCCGTCTGCCGCATGGCGTGCTCATCGCCGCGCCGGCACGTCGCCTCGATATCCGCGAGCTCGGCCGTCTCCGTCTCGAGACGCACGAGCTCGTCCGCGAGCGCGACGCGCCGTTGGGCGATCTCGGCCAGCCGCGCCGACACTTTAGAACGGGATCGCATCGTCGAAGTCCTCCGCCGGCTTCCCCGCACCGCTCGCGTTGGGCGCCGCCCTGCCTGCGAGAGTCCGCTGCGCTGCCGGTGCGCCCTTGCGCCGGCCGCCGCCCGGCCGGACCGTCCGCGCCGACACTACCGACGCGGCCAAGACTTGCCAGGATTCGCGGGCCTCGCCCCTGGACTCGAATCGCGAGATGCGCATCTCGCCGGCGACGCTCACCAGGTCGCCCTTCGAGTGACGAGCCAGGTCCTCCGCCTGGTGCCCGAAGGCGATGACGGCCAGCCAGACGGTCCCCTCCCCGCGCTCGTCGTCGCGTTGGCTTGGCGGGATGTCGACCGCCATCCTCGCCGCGGTCATCGGATTGCCGGTGCGCGTCTCGATCGGGCGCGGGTCGGCGCCCAGGCGGCCATAGGCGGCGATGTGCGCGCTCACGCCTCGCCCGCCTTCGCCGCCGCACGGGCCGCGCGCTCGCGCTGGCCCTGCAGCTTCTCCACGGCCTCGCACTTGTCGCGGATCGCCTCGCGGGCGAATTCGGGGAGCGCCGCGCCGATCAGTCTCGCGCACGCCTCCGCGCGCGCGCGTAGCTCTGGCGTCACCTTGAAGTTCATTGCGGTCTGAATCCGTGCCATACCGGTATCTCCTGTCGTCTCCCGCCATCGGGAAGGGTCGCGGATGGTATCACATGGTTTGAGACAGCATCTATGCGATGTCAGAGGAGGGTTGCAACCATCGAGATAGGTTCCGACAATTCCCTTTAACATCGGCTATTGAGGAAATCGACATGCCCGAACTCACCGCCTCCGCATCGCCGTCCGCGCTCGCCAATCTGCCAGCGGCAGCCCGCGAGCTCGCCGGCGCGAGCGTCAGCGCGAACACGATGCGCGCCTACCGCGGCGCACTCGCCCGCATGGATGCCGCGCTCGATGGCCAGCCTCCCGACGATGCCGCGCTCGCCGCGTACCTCGCTCAGCTCCACTTGGCGGGCCGGGCGCCGGCGACCATCGGCCAGGTGGTCGCCGCGGTCCGGTTCACCGCGCGGGCCTCCGGGCGCACGTCGCCGATCGGGCCGGCGTCGGAGCGCGTGCTCGCGGGAATCCGGCGCGAGGGCCGGGAGCGCGGCCGGGGCCAGGTCGTCGGCGTGCGATGGGAGCAGGCCGATGCAGCCGCGGCCATCGCGGCGCAAGAGCAGGGAGGTGCGAGCGTCGCCGGCGCCCGGGACGCGGCGATCCTCGTGGTGATGTCCGATGCGATGCTCCGCGTGAGCGAGTGCGCCGCGCTCGACTGCCAGGACGTGGAGCGCTCCGACGACGGGTCCGGTCGCCTCACGGTGCGGCAGTCGAAGACCGACCAAGAGGGACGCGGGCAGATCCTCTACCTCGGCGCGCCGACCGTCGCTCGTATCGACAGTTGGCTGGAGGCGGCAGGCCACAGCTCCGGAGCACTGTTCCGCCGTGTCCGGCGTGGAGGGTGGCCGCAGAACGAGCGACTCAGCGCCCGGGGCATCCGAACGATCGTCGCCACGCGCGTCGCCGCCGCGGGCATCCAAGGCCGGGTGTCGGGTCACTCGCCGCGGGTCGGGTCGGCGCAGTCACTCGCCGCCGCGGGCGCGTCACTGGTCGAGATGCAGACCGCCGGTCGCTGGCAGTCGCCGGCGATGCCAGGGCGCTATGCCCGCGCGGAGTTCGCCGGTCGCGGAGCCGTCGCCCGGCTGCGCTACGGCCAGTGAGGGCAGACACGATGACCACGAACACCTTCGACACCCTCGCCGCGGCGCGCGACCTCGAAGCCGCCGGCGTCGAGCGCGTCCAAGCGGAAGCCCACGCCGCCGCAATCCGCACCGCGGTCGAGTCCACCCGCAGCGATCTCGCGACTCAGGCTGATCTCGCCGCGCTCGAGGTCCGCCTGGTCAAGTGGGGAGTCGGTCTCGCCATCGCCGCCGCCGGCATCACCACGGCCGCGGTGCTCGGCGCACTCAGGCTCGTGCTCGGCGCGTAGAGCCGCCTGCTTCGACCCACACCCCGCGAAACCGGAAAGCAGGGCGCTCTGCGCACCGCGCAGATCCCCGGACGGCCCTCCCCAGCCCTCGCCGCGGGGCGTCCATGTTTACACGGTATGAGCGGGGGAAGATTTCCGGGCCTTTCAGGAAACTGAGGGGGGCCCACATCGGGGCGCGTCGTGATGGCAGACGGGCGTCTGTCTCAGGTCAGGGTCCCGGCCATCCGTTCCGGTCGTGCCATGCCGCCCGGGCGTCGAGCGCATCGAGCATGCGCCGGGCGGCGTCCTGCAGCTCGGGGTACCAGCCGGCGGGTGTGTAGGTACCACCGCCGAGATCACGCGGGCCGCGGGCGATGGAGCGCATGTAGATCCACTGGTGCGCCCAGGTGTCGGGATCGGGCACGCCCCGCACGTCGTGGT
The DNA here is from genome assembly GCA_963663815.2 of Vicinamibacterales bacterium. GTDB lineage: Bacteria > Acidobacteriota > Vicinamibacteria > Vicinamibacterales > UBA8438 > JAJEEA01. The sequence goes on from CBDIOF010000001.1 coordinate 2,984, forward strand.
CGACCGATCTGCGATCGCTGGCCACCAGGTGGCGGCACGCTTGCGTCACAAGCTCGCCGAGCTCGGACGTCCCGGGCGCGTGCCATGCCGCGTCGTGGTCGGGCCACGAGCCGATGCACCAGCGCCGCAGCGCCGCGAGCTCGGCGTCGGTGACATCGGGCCGATGCAGATCCCCGGGCGGTCCGTCCGACACATCGACCTGGTGGGGTCCGGAGCTCGGACCGCGCACGTTGTCTCCGCCGGTGCGTTCGTTCCGGCCGCCGGCCCGTCCCTGTCCGGCTACGTCGGCGGCTCGCCGGTCGGCTCCGGCGGCGCGGCGCTCGGCGTCACGGGCGCGCCTGCGCGCTTTCTGGGCGTCTGTGCGCGATTTTCGTGGCATGGGGTTGGGGGTAAGGCAGGGTCAAGGCTCGGAAATCTCTGTACGGCACCGTATGGGGCGTCTACAGCCCTCTCCGGGCCGATTCTACCGACCCCGCGGGACCCGGGACCCGCGGGACCCGGGACCCGTCGGGACCCGCAATACACATTTCACCGTCAGGCGCGGAAGATATCCGCGAGGGTCCCGTCCCTTGGTGACCCTCCCCCCCTCAGCTCTCGGCGCGCGCATCTACCATAACGAGGGCGCTTCGATTGCAGCTAGCGTTTCCTGAAACGGCCGCTGAATCTTCTCGCGTCCTTTGTGTGCATTCGTGAGCGAGCGCGCCCGGGTGGCCACTCGTCATGCCGTCAGGCGTGACAGTTTTGTCACGGATGCGCCAGCCGACTAAGTACCTGCCGACAGCGGTCAGAGCAGGTCCGCTGGTCGGCGCGGCCGGTCAGTGGGACATCGCACCACGGCGCCATGCACCGGCGCACGTCCGCGTCCGGCATTTCGCATGGCCACACCAGAGCGGGGCGGCCACGTCGCCCGCCGGCGCGATACACCACGATGGCACTCGGGAAAGGCGCGCCTGACGTGGCGCCCTCGAACCGCACCCGGCCGCGGATGAAGCGCACCTCCGATGCGGCCTCCCAGACGTGCTCATGCCACGCCCGCGTATCCGGCCGGGCCGGTATCAGCAGCACCGCGACGGCGGCCTCGCACTTGGCCGCGCGGGCGAGGAACCCGGGCTGTCGACCACGACTGTAGGGCGGATTGCACCACACCCGTTCCTTCGCCCACGACCTCGCGGCGCCGTCGTGGGCTGCGGTCCAGTAGCGGGGTACCAGGTGATTGTCCTGGTCTGCGGCCGCGTCGACGGTGAAATCGAACTCGCGGTGCAGAGCCCCGAATAGCGCACGCGGCGTGCGCCAGTCGTCAGTGCCGGTGCTCAGCAGCGACGCTTGGTTCTGCATCGTCGGTCACCTCGTTGTTGGGACGGCCAGCGTCACGGGGACGATTGCCACCTTGATGCGTGACGCATTCGTTGCGCGCGACGCCCATGGACGATTCCCCGGGGCAGTGGATCCCGGCGGTGCCGTCACTCGTCATGCCCGACGATCTCGACGAGGTGGTCGCGGGCGTGGCGCTCTTCGCGGGCGCGGCGCACCGCGCGCACCTGGGCCTCTCGCATCACGAGCTCGCGGTTGTCTCGCCACCACATCGCATCGCGCTTGCGCTTCGCCTTGGCGCACCGGATGCAGCGCTTGGCGTTCTTGCGCCGGCCGACGATCGGCTCCTCGCAATCGACGCAGATCGGCGGATCGGAGTCGGGGAGGTTTCGTGCAGCCGTCATCGTGCGTTCATCGTCCACCACCACGTCACGAACCCGTCACTACGGCCGCGAGCTCACCGCCCTGCGCCGCCACTGGCCCGATGGCCGATCCTGACGCCTGTCACTACCCGGGAGCACCGTCCGCGCCGTCCGGCGCCGCGGGTAGTGACAGCCGCCAGCGCCGACGATGTTCTGCACCGGACGCGGTGCGGGCGACCTCCAGGGAGCCCGCGCCAGCGGCCCGGAAAGGAACAGGAACTATGTCCCTTCCTGTTCCTTCCTGTTCCGGAAAAAAAAGTGCTTGCGGGGCGGGCGGTTACAGGGGGGGGGTAGCCGCCCTTGCACCATCGGATAGCCGCCCTTGCACCATCGGATAGCCGCCCTTGCACCATCACCCGATGTTCCCCTCACTTCGGCGAGCCTCCAGGATGCGCCAGCCGTCCTTGCCGCAATCCTCGATCACGATGCGCCCCTCCGTCGCCAGCGCGCGCAGCCGGGCATCGGCGCGATCGGCGGCCTTCGCTCGCCCGTTGACCGTCAGCCCGTCCGACCGATGCCCGTAGAACAGCCGCCGCCGATCGTTGCGGTCGAGCGTGGGCGCCTTGTCCGCGGCCGGATGGCGCTCTGTCCCGTGGATGATGGCTTGCGGGTGTCGCCAGTTGCGCACCGGCACCTCGCCCGCCTTCCACAACGGCTTGCCGTCCTTGCCGGTGAGCGGCGTCGCCGCGTGCGCCGTGATTCGGGTTCCGTCGGCGCGGGTCAGGAATCCGTCCGAGTCGCGGAGCGCCGCGGGCCGGGTCGCGTACACCCGAAAGCCACCGTTCTTCGCCTTCGCCCGGTCCCACAACATTGCGAGCGCCAGGCACCCGTCGAATGCCGCGTCGCTCACCACGCCGGCCGCAGTGAGCGCGGGCCGGTGAATCATCGCCCCGCGGTCGGACAGCTCGCCCATGGCGATCTCGACCACGGCGCGCGAATCCAGGTCGTAGAAGTCCGGAAGTGTGCGGACCATGACGGGCCGGTGCTCGCGCCGGTCGTCGAGAATGAGGCCCGCCAGGGTGAGCGCGTTCATGGAGCGCCGGACAATCGGCGCGTGCCGCGATGGCTTCCACATGGACCGCGTGCCTTCCCCGGTGCCCGTCTCGACCGGGGCTGGCCACAGTCGCCGGTGCACGATGTCTCGTAGCATCGGGCGCAACGTGTAGCGTCCGCTCGGCGTCCGCACTTCCCGCTCCACGTCAGCCAGCCAGTTCACTAGCAGCACCTTGTCCTTTCGAGCGCCGCTCCCCGCGGTCATGGGACCGAATCCAGCTTCCTCCACGAGCATGAGCGCGGGATGCGTCACGATCTGGGAGTCGGGCGCGTCGAGTCCGGGGAGCGCGAGCTGCGGGGAGTCGTTCTCGACATAGCCCGTGCGCAGCGGCACGTCGTTGTCGTGGCGCGGGTAGGTCAGGATGCTCGGCGCCTTCCCGACCCATCCGAACAGGTCTCCTTGCAGAATGGCGTTGTCGCGTCGGTCCGCCTCAATCGTCGGCGCCGGCATCGCGTCCACCACCCGCACCGCGAGGGACAGGCCGGCTGCCTCCGGGTCCGGACACGCGATGACTGCCTCGGCGAGCTGTCGGGCGAGCATGCGCACCAGCGATGCCCACTCGCCCGGCACGTCGCGCTCGAAGGTGTCGCGGAAGCTTGCGAAGTCGTGCGCTGCGGCCTCCACGGCCGCGCAGGGCTCGGTGCCCCGCCCCAGGGGCTCGATGTGCTCCCGAAACGCCGTCGCGGCCTCCAGGGGCTCGGCGCGCAGCCGGGCGTACGACGCCTCGTTGCGAGCGCGCAGCTCGGCGCGGAGCTGGTCGGTATTCGCGGTCATCACACGATCTCCCCGATCTGCGGCGGGCGCTCGTTGAGGCTCTGCACGTCCCGCGCCTTGCGCCCGGCCCGTTTGGCTTCCGCGAGCTCGAACGCCTCCGCCGCGCGGCCCGCCCGGGCGCCGAACCAGGCCAGTTGAGCCGGCGCCCGGCCACCGTCCTCCGCGGCGGGTTGTGCGAAATGCCGCACGAGCCACAGGTGTCCGCCGTCGGCCGCGTAGGACTGTTTCGCGTTCGTGAGCCGGTGCGCCTTCGCCGGCTCCTTCGCGCCGACGCAATGCCCGGTGCCCGCGTCCACCTCGAGCCGGAGCATCGCCCGCACCGCCGCCTGCCAGTCCGTCGAGCCCGAGTAGCCGCCGCCGCCGCGTACCCCGCCGGATTGGGAGGGATGCGCAATGAGGAGCACCGCGCACCCGGCCGCCTCCGCCGCGGCGTCGATCGCCGACGTGAAGGCGCGCACCAGGGAGCGGTCTATTTCGGACGAGGCGAACGCCGCTGCGAGAGGGTCCACCACGGCCAGCCGATGCCCGTCGAGCGAGCGCCGGAACCGCTCCCCGGCCGCGGTCCACCCGGCCCGGGTCGAGACGTGCAAGCCCTCGCCCGGCCCCCACAACGGACCGCCGAGCTTGCGCATGTCCACGAGGGTGAGGCGGGCCGGGTCGGGGTACTGCGCCGCCACCGCGCCGGCGTGGTGCGCCATCCGCCAGCGCCGGATGAACTCCGAAACCTCGTCTTCCCAGGTGAGCCAGAGCACCCGGCCCGCATCGCCCGGGAGCGGGCGGAGCATCGCGTGCTCGTTGGCGAGCGCGTCGGCGTCGTCTCGCGATGCCCCGGGCGGCGCCGACAGCGGGGCGCCGCCGTGCATCACGGCCGCGCAGAGCTGGAGCGCGAGCCCGGATTTGCCCGCGGCGCCGGCCCCGTACAGCGAGGCGAGACGCCCTGCGGGGAGCACGCCCGGCACGATCCACTCGCGCGGGGGCGGGTCCTGCGCCGTCCATGTCTGCGCCGGCAGAGGCTCGGCTTCCGGCGTGGGGAGTCGGGCACGGATGCGCTCATCGCCGCGGAGCTTGCGCAGTGCGCCCAGGTCGCCAGCTACCGCGGCCCCCGCCGCCGCGTGCAGCGCCTCGCGGTCGGCCTGGGTCAGCGCGTCGGGCGCATCGTCCGGCACCGCCGCCACCATCGCGAGCGCGGCGGCGTCGAGCGCGGCGAGCTTCGCGGCCGGTTCGGCCAGGGCATCGGCCGCGCGCCATGCATCGGCCGCGGCCTCGAACGTCGTTGGGGTAGGATTCGGCATCCTCGATGCCTCCATCTCAGGTGTCCAGGTAGGGCCGGTTTCGGGGTTCAGGCCCGGCTCCGGCCCGTCTACTCTACGCCGAGCACGTCCCGCCACGCATCGGCCGTGGCCTCGTCCCGCGACAGCCCGCCGTCGAACTCGCGCACCGCCGCGCGCTCGCCCACGTCGCCGGCAAGCGCCGAGGCCGGGTCCTCCCCGGGTCCGTAGGTCTCGATTCGGCACTCGCGCCCGGCCGCGAGCACCGCCGCGCGCACCCGTCCGGCTGCGGCACCGCCGGGGCCGTCCGCGTCGGCGTGCAGGACCACCGGCCCGACGCCCGGGAGGCTCCCCGCGAGCCCGCGCATGTTCCCGGTGCCGCCCGCGGCGAGCACGCGCCCGGGCCCGGTCCACGGGGCCAACGCCAAGCCAAGCGCATCGACCTCGCCCTCGCATAGGTGGACCGGCTCCGCGTCGGCGCCGGGGCGCGCCTCGAACACGAGCCCGCCGCGCGCGCCGACCGTGCGCATCTTGGGGCCGCGCTCCCGGCCCATCGGCCAGCGCAGCCGCTCGCCGTCGGCCGACACCGCGAGCAAGGACAGCGCGGACGGCCAGCGGTCCGGGGCGGCGGGCGAGCGCCAGGCGAACACGATGGAGCCCGCGGCGCCCGGAGGCAGCCCGTACCACTTCGCGGCGCGGTCCACGGCCGGAGCCGCGTCCGCCGCGAGCCAGCGCACCGTCGCGGGCAGGTCCGGACCGATGCCGCGGGGCGGCCAGGCATCGCGGGCGGCGAGGTAGGTGCGGCCAGGCGTCGCGTCGGGCGGCGTCGTGGAGCGCCACAGGGCGCGGGTGAGGCCGATTCGGGGGTCCTCAGCTTGCGCGCTTCGGGGTTCGCTCCGCGGGAGTGCGGTTTCGTGCGCCACAGGGCGGCTCTCACCGCGGCCGCGGTCCGGAAACGCCGCCCGGAGCACCGCCGCGAAGCCGGAAGCGCCGCCGTCGACACACCCGCGGCAGCCCACGAGCGCATCCGGCCCGCGCCGGCTCACGTGGAAGCGGTCCGTACCGCCGCACGACGGGCACGGGCCTACGAGCTCGCCGGAGCGATTCACCAGGTCGAGCCCGGCGGCTGCGTCGCACCAGTCCGCCCAGGACGGCAAAGGCGTGCGGTCAAGCATCGGCGGCGGGACCGCCGATCCAGTCGATCGTGTCCGCGCACCGCTCCGGGAGCGGCTCCAGGCCTGCGAGCCGGGCCACGTCCGCCGGCGTGAGGGTCAGGCCATCACCGCTCGCCGCCGCGGCCGCGATGGCTGTCGCGAGCTCGCCCGCGATGCGGGTCCGGGACCGGCGCGTGCGGTTCAGTCGCCCTGCGCACCCGTCGCACCGCGCCTTGCCATCCGCGGGCGCGCCGCACGAGGTGCATTGCCCGGCCGCGCGGCGTCGCTGGTAGAGGGTCAGCCCGCGGGCCGGGGCGGGCGCGCCGGCGTTGTTCACCTGGGCGTCGAGGTTGCCGATATCGGTGCGTCCGTTGTTCACCTGGGCGTCGAGGTTGCCGATATCGGTGCGTCCGTTGTTCACCTGGGCGTCGAGGTTGCCGAGCCGGACAGGTGCGTCGCGGGGTCCCGATATCGCCGGACTCGAGGGTTCGGCCGGAGTGCCGGCCGGCTCCGGCAAATCCGCCACCGTGGCGGATATCGCCTCGTCAGCCTCCGCCGCGGCCACGTCCGCCTGCCGCTCGACGATGGCGATGGCCTTCGGGTTCGCGAGCGCCAGCAGCGCCGCGCGCACGCCGCCGGCCGCGACGATGTTCGCTGCGTCGAGTGCGGAGCGCGCGAGCCGCATCCAGTTCTGGGCCGTGCGCTCGGCGAGTCCGGCCCGGGCCAGGAACGGGAGCCATGTCCCATGCGGACACTCGGCGCGGGCCTCCGCGAGCATCGCCCCGGCGGCAAGCGCCGCCTCCGCCGCCGCGAGCGTGCCGGCGCGGTAGCGCTCGACGTGCTCGCCGATGGCGTCCGCGCGGGCGCACTGCCAGTTCGACAGCGCCGCGGTCACCGCGCCATCTCGTCGAGCACCCGAAGCACGTCGGCGGCGATCCGGAGCGCCTCGCGGTCCTCACCATTCGCGTGCTGCGCCAGGTCGAGCAGCCGCGCTTGCGCGACGGCGCGCTGCGCCCGGGCGGCGACATGGCCGATCCGCCGCATCACCCGGGCCGTCTGCCGCATGGCGTGCTCATCGCCGCGCCGGCACGTCGCCTCGATATCCGCGAGCTCGGCCGTCTCCGTCTCGAGACGCACGAGCTCGTCCGCGAGCGCGACGCGCCGTTGGGCGATCTCGGCCAGCCGCGCCGACACTTTAGAACGGGATCGCATCGTCGAAGTCCTCCGCCGGCTTCCCCGCACCGCTCGCGTTGGGCGCCGCCCTGCCTGCGAGAGTCCGCTGCGCTGCCGGTGCGCCCTTGCGCCGGCCGCCGCCCGGCCGGACCGTCCGCGCCGACACTACCGACGCGGCCAAGACTTGCCAGGATTCGCGGGCCTCGCCCCTGGACTCGAATCGCGAGATGCGCATCTCGCCGGCGACGCTCACCAGGTCGCCCTTCGAGTGACGAGCCAGGTCCTCCGCCTGGTGCCCGAAGGCGATGACGGCCAGCCAGACGGTCCCCTCCCCGCGCTCGTCGTCGCGTTGGCTTGGCGGGATGTCGACCGCCATCCTCGCCGCGGTCATCGGATTGCCGGTGCGCGTCTCGATCGGGCGCGGGTCGGCGCCCAGGCGGCCATAGGCGGCGATGTGCGCGCTCACGCCTCGCCCGCCTTCGCCGCCGCACGGGCCGCGCGCTCGCGCTGGCCCTGCAGCTTCTCCACGGCCTCGCACTTGTCGCGGATCGCCTCGCGGGCGAATTCGGGGAGCGCCGCGCCGATCAGTCTCGCGCACGCCTCCGCGCGCGCGCGTAGCTCTGGCGTCACCTTGAAGTTCATTGCGGTCTGAATCCGTGCCATACCGGTATCTCCTGTCGTCTCCCGCCATCGGGAAGGGTCGCGGATGGTATCACATGGTTTGAGACAGCATCTATGCGATGTCAGAGGAGGGTTGCAACCATCGAGATAGGTTCCGACAATTCCCTTTAACATCGGCTATTGAGGAAATCGACATGCCCGAACTCACCGCCTCCGCATCGCCGTCCGCGCTCGCCAATCTGCCAGCGGCAGCCCGCGAGCTCGCCGGCGCGAGCGTCAGCGCGAACACGATGCGCGCCTACCGCGGCGCACTCGCCCGCATGGATGCCGCGCTCGATGGCCAGCCTCCCGACGATGCCGCGCTCGCCGCGTACCTCGCTCAGCTCCACTTGGCGGGCCGGGCGCCGGCGACCATCGGCCAGGTGGTCGCCGCGGTCCGGTTCACCGCGCGGGCCTCCGGGCGCACGTCGCCGATCGGGCCGGCGTCGGAGCGCGTGCTCGCGGGAATCCGGCGCGAGGGCCGGGAGCGCGGCCGGGGCCAGGTCGTCGGCGTGCGATGGGAGCAGGCCGATGCAGCCGCGGCCATCGCGGCGCAAGAGCAGGGAGGTGCGAGCGTCGCCGGCGCCCGGGACGCGGCGATCCTCGTGGTGATGTCCGATGCGATGCTCCGCGTGAGCGAGTGCGCCGCGCTCGACTGCCAGGACGTGGAGCGCTCCGACGACGGGTCCGGTCGCCTCACGGTGCGGCAGTCGAAGACCGACCAAGAGGGACGCGGGCAGATCCTCTACCTCGGCGCGCCGACCGTCGCTCGTATCGACAGTTGGCTGGAGGCGGCAGGCCACAGCTCCGGAGCACTGTTCCGCCGTGTCCGGCGTGGAGGGTGGCCGCAGAACGAGCGACTCAGCGCCCGGGGCATCCGAACGATCGTCGCCACGCGCGTCGCCGCCGCGGGCATCCAAGGCCGGGTGTCGGGTCACTCGCCGCGGGTCGGGTCGGCGCAGTCACTCGCCGCCGCGGGCGCGTCACTGGTCGAGATGCAGACCGCCGGTCGCTGGCAGTCGCCGGCGATGCCAGGGCGCTATGCCCGCGCGGAGTTCGCCGGTCGCGGAGCCGTCGCCCGGCTGCGCTACGGCCAGTGAGGGCAGACACGATGACCACGAACACCTTCGACACCCTCGCCGCGGCGCGCGACCTCGAAGCCGCCGGCGTCGAGCGCGTCCAAGCGGAAGCCCACGCCGCCGCAATCCGCACCGCGGTCGAGTCCACCCGCAGCGATCTCGCGACTCAGGCTGATCTCGCCGCGCTCGAGGTCCGCCTGGTCAAGTGGGGAGTCGGTCTCGCCATCGCCGCCGCCGGCATCACCACGGCCGCGGTGCTCGGCGCACTCAGGCTCGTGCTCGGCGCGTAGAGCCGCCTGCTTCGACCCACACCCCGCGAAACCGGAAAGCAGGGCGCTCTGCGCACCGCGCAGATCCCCGGACGGCCCTCCCCAGCCCTCGCCGCGGGGCGTCCATGTTTACACGGTATGAGCGGGGGAAGATTTCCGGGCCTTTCAGGAAACTGAGGGGGGCCCACATCGGGGCGCGTCGTGATGGCAGACGGGCGTCTGTCTCAGGTCAGGGTCCCGGCCATCCGTTCCGGTCGTGCCATGCCGCCCGGGCGTCGAGCGCATCGAGCATGCGCCGGGCGGCGTCCTGCAGCTCGGGGTACCAGCCGGCGGGTGTGTAGGTACCACCGCCGAGATCACGCGGGCCGCGGGCGATGGAGCGCATGTAGATCCACTGGTGCGCCCAGGTGTCGGGATCGGGCACGCCCCGCACGTCGTGGTCGACCGATCTGCGATCGCTGGCCACCAGGTGGCGGCACGCTTGCGTCACAAGCTCGCCGAGCTCGGACGTCCCGGGCGCGTGCCATGCCGCGTCGTGGTCGGGCCACGAGCCGATGCACCAGCGCCGCAGCGCCGCGAGCTCGGCGTCGGTGACATCGGGCCGATGCAGATCCCCGGGCGGTCCGTCCGACACATCGACCTGGTGGGGTCCGGAGCTCGGACCGCGCACGTTGTCTCCGCCGGTGCGTTCGTTCCGGCCGCCGGCCCGTCCCTGTCCGGCTACGTCGGCGGCTCGCCGGTCGGCTCCGGCGGCGCGGCGCTCGGCGTCACGGGCGCGCCTGCGCGCTTTCTGGGCGTCTGTGCGCGATTTTCGTGGCATGGGGTTGGGGGTAAGGCAGGGTCAAGGCTCGGAAATCTCTGTACGGCACCGTATGGGGCGTCTACAGCCCTCTCCGGGCCGATTCTACCGACCCCGCGGGACCCGGGACCCGCGGGACCCGGGACCCGTCGGGACCCGCAATACACATTTCACCGTCAGGCGCGGAAGATATCCGCGAGGGTCCCGTCCCTTGGTGACCCTCCCCCCCTCAGCTCTCGGCGCGCGCATCTACCATAACGAGGGCGCTTCGATTGCAGCTAGCGTTTCCTGAAACGGCCGCTGAATCTTCTCGCGTCCTTTGTGTGCATTCGTGAGCGAGCGCGCCCGGGTGGCCACTCGTCATGCCGTCAGGCGTGACAGTTTTGTCACGGATGCGCCAGCCGACTAAGTACCTGCCGACAGCGGTCAGAGCAGGTCCGCTGGTCGGCGCGGCCGGTCAGTGGGACATCGCACCACGGCGCCATGCACCGGCGCACGTCCGCGTCCGGCATTTCGCATGGCCACACCAGAGCGGGGCGGCCACGTCGCCCGCCGGCGCGATACACCACGATGGCACTCGGGAAAGGCGCGCCTGACGTGGCGCCCTCGAACCGCACCCGGCCGCGGATGAAGCGCACCTCCGATGCGGCCTCCCAGACGTGCTCATGCCACGCCCGCGTATCCGGCCGGGCCGGTATCAGCAGCACCGCGACGGCGGCCTCGCACTTGGCCGCGCGGGCGAGGAACCCGGGCTGTCGACCACGACTGTAGGGCGGATTGCACCACACCCGTTCCTTCGCCCACGACCTCGCGGCGCCGTCGTGGGCTGCGGTCCAGTAGCGGGGTACCAGGTGATTGTCCTGGTCTGCGGCCGCGTCGACGGTGAAATCGAACTCGCGGTGCAGAGCCCCGAATAGCGCACGCGGCGTGCGCCAGTCGTCAGTGCCGGTGCTCAGCAGCGACGCTTGGTTCTGCATCGTCGGTCACCTCGTTGTTGGGACGGCCAGCGTCACGGGGACGATTGCCACCTTGATGCGTGACGCATTCGTTGCGCGCGACGCCCATGGACGATTCCCCGGGGCAGTGGATCCCGGCGGTGCCGTCACTCGTCATGCCCGACGATCTCGACGAGGTGGTCGCGGGCGTGGCGCTCTTCGCGGGCGCGGCGCACCGCGCGCACCTGGGCCTCTCGCATCACGAGCTCGCGGTTGTCTCGCCACCACATCGCATCGCGCTTGCGCTTCGCCTTGGCGCACCGGATGCAGCGCTTGGCGTTCTTGCGCCGGCCGACGATCGGCTCCTCGCAATCGACGCAGATCGGCGGATCGGAGTCGGGGAGGTTTCGTGCAGCCGTCATCGTGCGTTCATCGTCCACCACCACGTCACGAACCCGTCACTACGGCCGCGAGCTCACCGCCCTGCGCCGCCACTGGCCCGATGGCCGATCCTGACGCCTGTCACTACCCGGGAGCACCGTCCGCGCCGTCCGGCGCCGCGGGTAGTGACAGCCGCCAGCGCCGACGATGTTCTGCACCGGACGCGGTGCGGGCGACCTCCAGGGAGCCCGCGCCAGCGGCCCGGAAAGGAACAGGAACTATGTCCCTTCCTGTTCCTTCCTGTTCCGGAAAAAAAAGTGCTTGCGGGGCGGGCGGTTACAGGGGGGGGGTAGCCGCCCTTGCACCATCGGATAGCCGCCCTTGCACCATCGGATAGCCGCCCTTGCACCATCACCCGATGTTCCCCTCACTTCGGCGAGCCTCCAGGATGCGCCAGCCGTCCTTGCCGCAATCCTCGATCACGATGCGCCCCTCCGTCGCCAGCGCGCGCAGCCGGGCATCGGCGCGATCGGCGGCCTTCGCTCGCCCGTTGACCGTCAGCCCGTCCGACCGATGCCCGTAGAACAGCCGCCGCCGATCGTTGCGGTCGAGCGTGGGCGCCTTGTCCGCGGCCGGATGGCGCTCTGTCCCGTGGATGATGGCTTGCGGGTGTCGCCAGTTGCGCACCGGCACCTCGCCCGCCTTCCACAACGGCTTGCCGTCCTTGCCGGTGAGCGGCGTCGCCGCGTGCGCCGTGATTCGGGTTCCGTCGGCGCGGGTCAGGAATCCGTCCGAGTCGCGGAGCGCCGCGGGCCGGGTCGCGTACACCCGAAAGCCACCGTTCTTCGCCTTCGCCCGGTCCCACAACATTGCGAGCGCCAGGCACCCGTCGAATGCCGCGTCGCTCACCACGCCGGCCGCAGTGAGCGCGGGCCGGTGAATCATCGCCCCGCGGTCGGACAGCTCGCCCATGGCGATCTCGACCACGGCGCGCGAATCCAGGTCGTAGAAGTCCGGAAGTGTGCGGACCATGACGGGCCGGTGCTCGCGCCGGTCGTCGAGAATGAGGCCCGCCAGGGTGAGCGCGTTCATGGAGCGCCGGACAATCGGCGCGTGCCGCGATGGCTTCCACATGGACCGCGTGCCTTCCCCGGTGCCCGTCTCGACCGGGGCTGGCCACAGTCGCCGGTGCACGATGTCTCGTAGCATCGGGCGCAACGTGTAGCGTCCGCTCGGCGTCCGCACTTCCCGCTCCACGTCAGCCAGCCAGTTCACTAGCAGCACCTTGTCCTTTCGAGCGCCGCTCCCCGCGGTCATGGGACCGAATCCAGCTTCCTCCACGAGCATGAGCGCGGGATGCGTCACGATCTGGGAGTCGGGCGCGTCGAGTCCGGGGAGCGCGAGCTGCGGGGAGTCGTTCTCGACATAGCCCGTGCGCAGCGGCACGTCGTTGTCGTGGCGCGGGTAGGTCAGGATGCTCGGCGCCTTCCCGACCCATCCGAACAGGTCTCCTTGCAGAATGGCGTTGTCGCGTCGGTCCGCCTCAATCGTCGGCGCCGGCATCGCGTCCACCACCCGCACCGCGAGGGACAGGCCGGCTGCCTCCGGGTCCGGACACGCGATGACTGCCTCGGCGAGCTGTCGGGCGAGCATGCGCACCAGCGATGCCCACTCGCCCGGCACGTCGCGCTCGAAGGTGTCGCGGAAGCTTGCGAAGTCGTGCGCTGCGGCCTCCACGGCCGCGCAGGGCTCGGTGCCCCGCCCCAGGGGCTCGATGTGCTCCCGAAACGCCGTCGCGGCCTCCAGGGGCTCGGCGCGCAGCCGGGCGTACGACGCCTCGTTGCGAGCGCGCAGCTCGGCGCGGAGCTGGTCGGTATTCGCGGTCATCACACGATCTCCCCGATCTGCGGCGGGCGCTCGTTGAGGCTCTGCACGTCCCGCGCCTTGCGCCCGGCCCGTTTGGCTTCCGCGAGCTCGAACGCCTCCGCCGCGCGGCCCGCCCGGGCGCCGAACCAGGCCAGTTGAGCCGGCGCCCGGCCACCGTCCTCCGCGGCGGGTTGTGCGAAATGCCGCACGAGCCACAGGTGTCCGCCGTCGGCCGCGTAGGACTGTTTCGCGTTCGTGAGCCGGTGCGCCTTCGCCGGCTCCTTCGCGCCGACGCAATGCCCGGTGCCCGCGTCCACCTCGAGCCGGAGCATCGCCCGCACCGCCGCCTGCCAGTCCGTCGAGCCCGAGTAGCCGCCGCCGCCGCGTACCCCGCCGGATTGGGAGGGATGCGCAATGAGGAGCACCGCGCACCCGGCCGCCTCCGCCGCGGCGTCGATCGCCGACGTGAAGGCGCGCACCAGGGAGCGGTCTATTTCGGACGAGGCGAACGCCGCTGCGAGAGGGTCCACCACGGCCAGCCGATGCCCGTCGAGCGAGCGCCGGAACCGCTCCCCGGCCGCGGTCCACCCGGCCCGGGTCGAGACGTGCAAGCCCTCGCCCGGCCCCCACAACGGACCGCCGAGCTTGCGCATGTCCACGAGGGTGAGGCGGGCCGGGTCGGGGTACTGCGCCGCCACCGCGCCGGCGTGGTGCGCCATCCGCCAGCGCCGGATGAACTCCGAAACCTCGTCTTCCCAGGTGAGCCAGAGCACCCGGCCCGCATCGCCCGGGAGCGGGCGGAGCATCGCGTGCTCGTTGGCGAGCGCGTCGGCGTCGTCTCGCGATGCCCCGGGCGGCGCCGACAGCGGGGCGCCGCCGTGCATCACGGCCGCGCAGAGCTGGAGCGCGAGCCCGGATTTGCCCGCGGCGCCGGCCCCGTACAGCGAGGCGAGACGCCCTGCGGGGAGCACGCCCGGCACGATCCACTCGCGCGGGGGCGGGTCCTGCGCCGTCCATGTCTGCGCCGGCAGAGGCTCGGCTTCCGGCGTGGGGAGTCGGGCACGGATGCGCTCATCGCCGCGGAGCTTGCGCAGTGCGCCCAGGTCGCCAGCTACCGCGGCCCCCGCCGCCGCGTGCAGCGCCTCGCGGTCGGCCTGGGTCAGCGCGTCGGGCGCATCGTCCGGCACCGCCGCCACCATCGCGAGCGCGGCGGCGTCGAGCGCGGCGAGCTTCGCGGCCGGTTCGGCCAGGGCATCGGCCGCGCGCCATGCATCGGCCGCGGCCTCGAACGTCGTTGGGGTAGGATTCGGCATCCTCGATGCCTCCATCTCAGGTGTCCAGGTAGGGCCGGTTTCGGGGTTCAGGCCCGGCTCCGGCCCGTCTACTCTACGCCGAGCACGTCCCGCCACGCATCGGCCGTGGCCTCGTCCCGCGACAGCCCGCCGTCGAACTCGCGCACCGCCGCGCGCTCGCCCACGTCGCCGGCAAGCGCCGAGGCCGGGTCCTCCCCGGGTCCGTAGGTCTCGATTCGGCACTCGCGCCCGGCCGCGAGCACCGCCGCGCGCACCCGTCCGGCTGCGGCACCGCCGGGGCCGTCCGCGTCGGCGTGCAGGACCACCGGCCCGACGCCCGGGAGGCTCCCCGCGAGCCCGCGCATGTTCCCGGTGCCGCCCGCGGCGAGCACGCGCCCGGGCCCGGTCCACGGGGCCAACGCCAAGCCAAGCGCATCGACCTCGCCCTCGCATAGGTGGACCGGCTCCGCGTCGGCGCCGGGGCGCGCCTCGAACACGAGCCCGCCGCGCGCGCCGACCGTGCGCATCTTGGGGCCGCGCTCCCGGCCCATCGGCCAGCGCAGCCGCTCGCCGTCGGCCGACACCGCGAGCAAGGACAGCGCGGACGGCCAGCGGTCCGGGGCGGCGGGCGAGCGCCAGGCGAACACGATGGAGCCCGCGGCGCCCGGAGGCAGCCCGTACCACTTCGCGGCGCGGTCCACGGCCGGAGCCGCGTCCGCCGCGAGCCAGCGCACCGTCGCGGGCAGGTCCGGACCGATGCCGCGGGGCGGCCAGGCATCGCGGGCGGCGAGGTAGGTGCGGCCAGGCGTCGCGTCGGGCGGCGTCGTGGAGCGCCACAGGGCGCGGGTGAGGCCGATTCGGGGGTCCTCAGCTTGCGCGCTTCGGGGTTCGCTCCGCGGGAGTGCGGTTTCGTGCGCCACAGGGCGGCTCTCACCGCGGCCGCGGTCCGGAAACGCCGCCCGGAGCACCGCCGCGAAGCCGGAAGCGCCGCCGTCGACACACCCGCGGCAGCCCACGAGCGCATCCGGCCCGCGCCGGCTCACGTGGAAGCGGTCCGTACCGCCGCACGACGGGCACGGGCCTACGAGCTCGCCGGAGCGATTCACCAGGTCGAGCCCGGCGGCTGCGTCGCACCAGTCCGCCCAGGACGGCAAAGGCGTGCGGTCAAGCATCGGCGGCGGGACCGCCGATCCAGTCGATCGTGTCCGCGCACCGCTCCGGGAGCGGCTCCAGGCCTGCGAGCCGGGCCACGTCCGCCGGCGTGAGGGTCAGGCCATCACCGCTCGCCGCCGCGGCCGCGATGGCTGTCGCGAGCTCGCCCGCGATGCGGGTCCGGGACCGGCGCGTGCGGTTCAGTCGCCCTGCGCACCCGTCGCACCGCGCCTTGCCATCCGCGGGCGCGCCGCACGAGGTGCATTGCCCGGCCGCGCGGCGTCGCTGGTAGAGGGTCAGCCCGCGGGCCGGGGCGGGCGCGCCGGCGTTGTTCACCTGGGCGTCGAGGTTGCCGATATCGGTGCGTCCGTTGTTCACCTGGGCGTCGAGGTTGCCGATATCGGTGCGTCCGTTGTTCACCTGGGCGTCGAGGTTGCCGAGCCGGACAGGTGCGTCGCGGGGTCCCGATATCGCCGGACTCGAGGGTTCGGCCGGAGTGCCGGCCGGCTCCGGCAAATCCGCCACCGTGGCGGATATCGCCTCGTCAGCCTCCGCCGCGGCCACGTCCGCCTGCCGCTCGACGATGGCGATGGCCTTCGGGTTCGCGAGCGCCAGCAGCGCCGCGCGCACGCCGCCGGCCGCGACGATGTTCGCTGCGTCGAGTGCGGAGCGCGCGAGCCGCATCCAGTTCTGGGCCGTGCGCTCGGCGAGTCCGGCCCGGGCCAGGAACGGGAGCCATGTCCCATGCGGACACTCGGCGCGGGCCTCCGCGAGCATCGCCCCGGCGGCAAGCGCCGCCTCCGCCGCCGCGAGCGTGCCGGCGCGGTAGCGCTCGACGTGCTCGCCGATGGCGTCCGCGCGGGCGCACTGCCAGTTCGACAGCGCCGCGGTCACCGCGCCATCTCGTCGAGCACCCGAAGCACGTCGGCGGCGATCCGGAGCGCCTCGCGGTCCTCACCATTCGCGTGCTGCGCCAGGTCGAGCAGCCGCGCTTGCGCGACGGCGCGCTGCGCCCGGGCGGCGACATGGCCGATCCGCCGCATCACCCGGGCCGTCTGCCGCATGGCGTGCTCATCGCCGCGCCGGCACGTCGCCTCGATATCCGCGAGCTCGGCCGTCTCCGTCTCGAGACGCACGAGCTCGTCCGCGAGCGCGACGCGCCGTTGGGCGATCTCGGCCAGCCGCGCCGACACTTTAGAACGGGATCGCATCGTCGAAGTCCTCCGCCGGCTTCCCCGCACCGCTCGCGTTGGGCGCCGCCCTGCCTGCGAGAGTCCGCTGCGCTGCCGGTGCGCCCTTGCGCCGGCCGCCGCCCGGCCGGACCGTCCGCGCCGACACTACCGACGCGGCCAAGACTTGCCAGGATTCGCGGGCCTCGCCCCTGGACTCGAATCGCGAGATGCGCATCTCGCCGGCGACGCTCACCAGGTCGCCCTTCGAGTGACGAGCCAGGTCCTCCGCCTGGTGCCCGAAGGCGATGACGGCCAGCCAGACGGTCCCCTCCCCGCGCTCGTCGTCGCGTTGGCTTGGCGGGATGTCGACCGCCATCCTCGCCGCGGTCATCGGATTGCCGGTGCGCGTCTCGATCGGGCGCGGGTCGGCGCCCAGGCGGCCATAGGCGGCGATGTGCGCGCTCACGCCTCGCCCGCCTTCGCCGCCGCACGGGCCGCGCGCTCGCGCTGGCCCTGCAGCTTCTCCACGGCCTCGCACTTGTCGCGGATCGCCTCGCGGGCGAATTCGGGGAGCGCCGCGCCGATCAGTCTCGCGCACGCCTCCGCGCGCGCGCGTAGCTCTGGCGTCACCTTGAAGTTCATTGCGGTCTGAATCCGTGCCATACCGGTATCTCCTGTCGTCTCCCGCCATCGGGAAGGGTCGCGGATGGTATCACATGGTTTGAGACAGCATCTATGCGATGTCAGAGGAGGGTTGCAACCATCGAGATAGGTTCCGACAATTCCCTTTAACATCGGCTATTGAGGAAATCGACATGCCCGAACTCACCGCCTCCGCATCGCCGTCCGCGCTCGCCAATCTGCCAGCGGCAGCCCGCGAGCTCGCCGGCGCGAGCGTCAGCGCGAACACGATGCGCGCCTACCGCGGCGCACTCGCCCGCATGGATGCCGCGCTCGATGGCCAGCCTCCCGACGATGCCGCGCTCGCCGCGTACCTCGCTCAGCTCCACTTGGCGGGCCGGGCGCCGGCGACCATCGGCCAGGTGGTCGCCGCGGTCCGGTTCACCGCGCGGGCCTCCGGGCGCACGTCGCCGATCGGGCCGGCGTCGGAGCGCGTGCTCGCGGGAATCCGGCGCGAGGGCCGGGAGCGCGGCCGGGGCCAGGTCGTCGGCGTGCGATGGGAGCAGGCCGATGCAGCCGCGGCCATCGCGGCGCAAGAGCAGGGAGGTGCGAGCGTCGCCGGCGCCCGGGACGCGGCGATCCTCGTGGTGATGTCCGATGCGATGCTCCGCGTGAGCGAGTGCGCCGCGCTCGACTGCCAGGACGTGGAGCGCTCCGACGACGGGTCCGGTCGCCTCACGGTGCGGCAGTCGAAGACCGACCAAGAGGGACGCGGGCAGATCCTCTACCTCGGCGCGCCGACCGTCGCTCGTATCGACAGTTGGCTGGAGGCGGCAGGCCACAGCTCCGGAGCACTGTTCCGCCGTGTCCGGCGTGGAGGGTGGCCGCAGAACGAGCGACTCAGCGCCCGGGGCATCCGAACGATCGTCGCCACGCGCGTCGCCGCCGCGGGCATCCAAGGCCGGGTGTCGGGTCACTCGCCGCGGGTCGGGTCGGCGCAGTCACTCGCCGCCGCGGGCGCGTCACTGGTCGAGATGCAGACCGCCGGTCGCTGGCAGTCGCCGGCGATGCCAGGGCGCTATGCCCGCGCGGAGTTCGCCGGTCGCGGAGCCGTCGCCCGGCTGCGCTACGGCCAGTGAGGGCAGACACGATGACCACGAACACCTTCGACACCCTCGCCGCGGCGCGCGACCTCGAAGCCGCCGGCGTCGAGCGCGTCCAAGCGGAAGCCCACGCCGCCGCAATCCGCACCGCGGTCGAGTCCACCCGCAGCGATCTCGCGACTCAGGCTGATCTCGCCGCGCTCGAGGTCCGCCTGGTCAAGTGGGGAGTCGGTCTCGCCATCGCCGCCGCCGGCATCACCACGGCCGCGGTGCTCGGCGCACTCAGGCTCGTGCTCGGCGCGTAGAGCCGCCTGCTTCGACCCACACCCCGCGAAACCGGAAAGCAGGGCGCTCTGCGCACCGCGCAGATCCCCGGACGGCCCTCCCCAGCCCTCGCCGCGGGGCGTCCATGTTTACACGGTATGAGCGGGGGAAGATTTCCGGGCCTTTCAGGAAACTGAGGGGGGCCCACATCGGGGCGCGTCGTGATGGCAGACGGGCGTCTGTCTCAGGTCAGGGTCCCGGCCATCCGTTCCGGTCGTGCCATGCCGCCCGGGCGTCGAGCGCATCGAGCATGCGCCGGGCGGCGTCCTGCAGCTCGGGGTACCAGCCGGCGGGTGTGTAGGTACCACCGCCGAGATCACGCGGGCCGCGGGCGATGGAGCGCATGTAGATCCACTGGTGCGCCCAGGTGTCGGGAATCGGGCACGCCCCGCACGTCGTGGTCGACCGATCTGCGATCGCTGGCCACCAGGTGGCGGCACGCTTGCGTCACAAGCTCGCCGAGCTCGGACGTCCCGGGCGCGTGCCATGCCGCGTCGTGGTCGGGCCACGAGCCGATGCACCAGCGCCGCAGCGCCGCGAGCTCGGCGTCGGTGACATCGGGCCGATGCAGATCCCGGGCGGTCCGTCCGACACATCGACCTGGTGGGGTCCGGAGCTCGGACCGCGCACGTTGTCTCCGCCGGTGCGTTCGTTCCGGCCGCCGGCCCGTCCCTGTCCGGCTACGTCGGCGGCTCGCCGGTCGGCTCCGGCGGCGCGGCGCTCGGCGTCACGGGCGCGCCTGCGCGCTTTCTGGGCGTCTGTGCGCGATTTTCGTGGCATGGGGTTGGGGGTAAGGCAGGGTCAAGGCTCGGAAATCTCTGTACGGCACCGTATGGGGCGTCTACAGCCCTCTCCGGGCCGATTCTACCGACCCCGCGGGACCCGGGACCCGCGGGACCCGGGACCCGTCGGGACCCGCAATACACATTTCACCGTCAGGCGCGGAAGATATCCGCGAGGGTCCCGTCCCTTGGTGACCCTCCCCCCCTCAGCTCTCGGCGCGCGCATCTACCATAACGAGGGCGCTTCGATTGCAGCTAGCGTTTCCTGAAACGGCCGCTGAATCTTCTCGCGTCCTTTGTGTGCATTCGTGAGCGAGCGCGCCCGGGTGGCCACTCGTCATGCCGTCAGGCGTGACAGTTTTGTCACGGATGCGCCAGCCGACTAAGTACCTGCCGACAGCGGTCAGAGCAGGTCCGCTGGTCGGCGCGGCCGGTCAGTGGGACATCGCACCACGGCGCCATGCACCGGCGCACGTCCGCGTCCGGCATTTCGCATGGCCACACCAGAGCGGGGCGGCCACGTCGCC
>CBDIOF010000002.1:0-60369 GCA_963663815.2 Vicinamibacterales bacterium
CCCAGCCCGTGCCGCCGCCGTCGTCCGAACAAGCCGGCGTCGAACCGTAGTCCCGCTGTTCGCGGTCGGTGGTTCCGTCGGACGGCGCCCGGTGAACGCCCGGCCATCGACTATGGCCGTCTCGGCGGCGCCCGGCGACATCTCCGGCGGAGCGCCGGAAGCAAGCGGAGGCGCGTGCGAATGTGACCGCCGGTGACGAGACAAGGGAGGCGAACGGCGGCTAGATTCGACTGCTCCGCACCCAGGAAACCGGTTGCGGACCGCCCCGGAGGTGGTCCGGGAGAAGAGAGTTCCAGCGAGCCTGTTCGACAGCACGGAAGGGGATGGGCTGCGGCCGTTGTCGGGCCGCTCGCCGGCAGGGTCATGAGCGTCCCCTGGCGTCGGGGAGCGCACTATCGGCGCGCACGCTGCCGGCCGGTTCACGGGCGGGCCACACGCTGTACGGCCAGCCACCCCCGGAACCCGAACCGCCGGGCGCAGAATCGGCTGGAAGCACGTGCTGTGTACCGAGCGCAGGGGCAACCGAGGCTGCTGTCGGCCTGGGCGCATGCGCGACGAGCGCGGACGTGTGCGCCATGCTCTTGGGCGGCGCGCGAGGCTGCGGGCGCGCGCGGCGGATATGGTGCGCAGCCGGACGGAGAGCGAGGACACGGAATTCTTGGACCGCGACTACGGAGGCTGGTCGATGGATGATTTCAAGATATGGGCGCTGCAGGATGCGTCCTCGGTCGTCGAGTTGGAGGCCCAACGGCAGATGGAAGCCGAGTCCCTTCTCGAGGACAGGCTCGTCGCGAACCCCGACTTGCTGATGCCGGGTCTCAAGCTGGTCGGCAGGCAGACGCCGACCGCGGGCGGGCCGCTCGACCTGCTGGGAGTGGACAGATACGGCAGGCTCACGCTGTTCGAATTGAAGCGGGGCACCCTTACCCGCGAGGCGGTTGCGCAGGTCATCGACTACGCGGCCGACCTTGAATCCATGGACCTGGCCGAGCTCGCGGGCCTGCTGGCCAAGGAGTCGGGCGAGCGCGGCATCGACGAGATCGAGGACTTCGAGGAGTGGTACGGACAGCGGTTCGGCGAACCGGAGTTGACTTCATTGAGGCCGCTACGGATGTTCCTGGTCGGCCTGGGCGCCGACGAGAGAGCAGAGCGAATGGTGGACTTCCTCGCCAACAACAGCGGCATGGACATCTCGCTCATCACCTTCCACGGTTTCGCATACGGGGGGAAGACGCTCCTCGCCAGGCAGGTGCATGTGGAAGGAGTAGCGGACTCGGAGTCACGTTCGGCGAGACGGTACCTGAGCGTGGCAGAGAAGAAAGCGCGGTTGGACGAGCGCGCGGAGGAGTCTGGTGTCACGGAACTGTTCGGTGCCGTGAGAGAAATGTTCAGAGAGAACTGGCCAGTTTCCAAGATGCACCCAGGAGCCTGGGGACTCAGTGTCAAGCTTCAGAAACGGTCGCATGCACGCATTGATGTCGGCGAGAACGGGGAAGTCCGGATCGTGTTTTTCCCTCGTGCCAAGGCCCTGTGCCCCGATGAGTTCGAGCAACCCGTTGAGGCGATTTCCCACACGACATGGCCTCCGGATCGCGACCCGCTTGGAGACGCCGACGCGGAGATTCACTTCAGGCTGACCGCCGAGGATTGGGCGGCTCACAAGGAGACGTTGACGAGGCTCGTCCGGGCTGTCCATGACGCTCAGACGCTTGCAGCCAAGTAGAGCTCGTCCCGCCGCCGTTGTGCATTGGGCCGGCGTCGAGCCGTAGTCCCCGCTGTCCGCGGCCGGTGTCGTGGACGGCTCCCGGCGAACGCGCCTGGAGCGTCTCTGCGAGCGGTGTGTCAAGGCGCTGGCGCGCCTCCTGCGCCCCGCTCCCGGCCCAAGGGTGACACGCCGCTCGCGCCGGATCAGGGCTGACTATGGCCGTGCGCCGATCCGGCACCTTGCCCGGATTCGTCCAGAGCGAGCTTCCGGAGGCGATCTGTAAACACGCCTGTACGAAGCATGACAGGACACAGTAGCATGCGCTGGGGGTCGAGGTGTTCAGGTGCCTGATCGAGTCACGCCGGTGACAACATCGCCACCGCTGATTCGGATTGGGCTATGCTGTCGGCATTCGCCGCTATTGCGACGGATTTGCGGATAGGAACTAACGATGACCGACGCTGTAGCACTCCTGCAGGCACACCGAGCTGAGTTACTGGACAGCATCTCTCGGATCGACGCGGCAATTGCCGCGCTTGGCGGGCCGAGCCCGTCGTCGGCGAAGGCGACGACGGGTCCTCGGCGGCGGCGCAAGATGTCGGAGCAGGCGCGGCAAGCCACGTCGGAGCGGATGAAGAAGTACTGGGCCGCGCGCCGGAAGCAGAAGACGGCGGCCGGGAGCGGTAACGCGGCGGCGGCCGTCGAATAGGAGGTCGTGGCGGCATGGCCTCTGCGAGCGGTGTGTCGAGCGCGAGGAGGTCAACCGGTGCGCGGTAACGGTCCGGGAGTCGACGCCGGCCGGACAGACTTGGCCCGCCGGGTGGTCTGTGGGTTGTGGCCGGGCACGCCGCAGGCGACGGGGTGCGGCTGGCGCGGTCGGGTCGGCGACCTGCGGCCGGCCGGCACGTTGCTTCACTGCCCCGAGTGCGACCGCCCCGCCTGGCGCTTCGAGGATGACGACGCCGGCGGCTACGCCGGACCCCAAGGGTGAGGCGGCGTCGCGGCTCCGGCCTTGACGCGGCCGGCGGAAGCGGCCTCGTGGCCGGCGCGTCACGGTTGCGGTAAATTGAGGCGCTGGAACTTACCGAGGCTGGAAATGGCATGAATCGGACACCCGCTCCGGTCTGGCGATTGGTGGTAGCTGCGGTTGCTGTCAGCCTTGCGGCGCTAATTGCGGGCCTTGGTCTGGGCATGCTGCTGCCTGGGTGTTAGGGATGAAGGTGTTGTGAACGAGCTTCCCTCGGTGCGCCTGACGCGGCGGTTCCTGGCCTTGTGCCTGAACTACGGCTCGATACGTTCTGGAGTGCGCGTGGTGGCCGTCGGCCGGAGCACCGGCGTGGCGGCGTTGCCCGAGAGCGACAAGTGGGTGAATTGGGACGCCATCGAGATGCAGGCGGCGGTCGACTACCTCGAGCGCAAGTGCGGCGGTCGGGTCCCCGATACCGCGACGCTCGCGGACCTGGTTGATGAAGCCGAGCGGCTGGCCGGCGATGGCCGGCGGCGGCGCTTCGACGAGGCCCGCTCGGCCGGGGCGCCCTCCCAACCGCGCGGCCGCGGCCTGCTGCTCTCTTCTCCGGATGGGTCGTCGCTGGACGCCGAGTGAGGACACGGCCGTGCGTCTGGCCGCGGCGCTCGACTGGGAGCACGGCGGCGAGCGGCTGCGGGAGATCGCGTGCCGGCTCGGCCGCACCGAGGCGGCCGTCCGCCAGCGCGCCTCGCGGCTCCGCGCCGCGCAGCTCGACGGCCCCGTCGAGCGCCGGGGCGACGACGGCGGCTGGGCGGGTGGCCACTGAAGCCGGGCGGCGGGAAGCGCTTTACGAGGCGCCCCCCACCACGCGCAGCGGCCCCTGCCGGCGTTCGCCGCGCGCGGCCGCGTCCCGCTGGTCGACGAGCCGCCGGATGCCGGCGGCGGCGCCGTGCGGTCTGACGACGGCCTCGTCGGGGGTCGGCGCCAGCCCGCGCGCCTGGCGCTCGCGCGCGTGCCGGACGGCCGCCTCGACGGTCTCGCCGGCGCCGAGGATCTCGCCCGTCTCGTCGCCGTCCGGATACCACCAGGCGACCCAGCCGCCGGGCTCGGCCGGCCGCACCACGAACCGGGTCGCCCTGCTCATCGAACCAGCACCAGCACCACCGGCCGGACGGCCGCGTGCAGCATGATCGCGTTATCGTTGCCGGCGCCGCCGGCCTGTAGAGTAGTCGGCGGCGCGTCAGCCGGACTGTAGTAGGGCCTGGAGCCGGCCCGCGGCGCTGCCCAGCGCGGCGGCGGCCTCGGCGTCGCCGGCCCGCTCGGCGGCCAGGACCAGGCGCTGGAGGCTCCGCACGAGGGCCGCCCGGCCGCCGGGTTCGATGGTGTCGGGGTGGGGGGGCAGCTCGTCGCCGCGCACCGGCCGCAGGTGCATCAGGCCGCCCGCCGGTTCGCTCAGGTAGCGGCCGGCCGCGTCGACGGCTTCCTGCACGGTGGCGCCGATGGCGACCGCCGTGGTGCCGCGGTAGACGACCCAGCCGTTCACCTGGAGGCTCGCCGGCTGACGGCCGGCGCTGGAGTTGGCCAGCCGGCCCGCGCCGGCCGCAGGCGGCGTCTTCCGCTTCCCCCGCTTGAACATCGACATCCCCACCCAGCTTACCCAGCGGCGGGTCCGCGCGTCAGCCCCGTTCCGTCTCGCCGCACGCCTCACCCGCCGGCGTCGAAGCACCGCGCGACGGCCCCGTCCTCGACGGCGATGGCGCTGGCGTAGCGGGCCACCATGTGGGGGCTCTGCCAGCCGCCGGCCTGCTGGACGGCGGTGGTCGACTCGCCCCTGCGGACGAGCTCTGCGGCCAGCCCACGGCGTCCCGAGTGCGACGAGACGCCGTCGAGGCCGGCCAGATCCGCGAGGCGCTGCCCCACGAGCAGCCGGTGGTCCTCACGGGCGGCCTCGGGGTTGGTTTTCGAGGCGCGGACGCGCACCTTCAGCCTGCCCGCGCGCAGAACGAGAGCGCGACGATCGCGCGGTCCTCGAGGCCGCGGCGGGCGGCCACCTTCGCCGACTCGACGCCGCGGCCGGTCCGCCGCGGCCAGGGCGCGAGGGCCATCAGCGCCGCGGCGCCGGCCAGCGAGAGCGGCGCGGCCTGGCGCGGCGCGGCGGACGGCCGCGATGGCGGCCGCGGCCACGCGGACGGTCGAGATCCTGGCGGTCTCGGCGCGCCCGGTCAGGTAGGCGGCGACGAGGACGGGCGCGGCGGGCAGCGCCCGGGCCCCGCGGGCGGTGCACCAGGCCGCAAAGCGTCTCCACTGGGCCCGGTAGGTAGGTGCGGCGGGTGTTGCCGGGCCGGGCGTCGGCCGCGGCCGAGGCGATGCGGGCCAGCTCGTCGGGCGAGACCACCTCGGCCGCGGGGCCGGGCCTCTCGCGCGCGCCGAGCGCGCGGCGTCTGTGGTCGGGCTGCGATCGCGTGCACGCCTTCGTCGACGAGACGGGCATCGGGGTTCCGCGGAGGGCGCGACCGCTGTACTCGATGCTCGAGTCGAGCGTGCATGCCGTGCGCGCACCCAACGGCGGCGCCTTCCATCCCAAGGTGTGGGTGGTCCGATTCGCGGCGGTGGACGAAACGGCGGACGCCCTGCTGCGGGTGGCGGTCCTGTCGCGGAACCTGACCTTCGACCGTTCCTGGGACGTGGCCTTGGTCAGCGAGGCCCCGCTTCGGAGCAGGCGGCGCGTGGCCGCGAGCCGGCCGCTCGCCGATCTCGTCCGGGGGCTGCCGCAACTGGCGACGACCATGAGCCGGATGCCCCGGGACGTCGCCGAACGCGTGGAGGAGCTGGCCGACCAGGTTGCGCGAACCGCGTTCCCCGCCCCCGGCGGCTTCGACTCCCCGATCGAGTTCCATGCCCTCGGACTGTCGAGGCGCCGGCGACCGTGGAACCCGCCGTCGCGTGGATACCGTACACTCGCTCTGGCGCCGTTCGTCAACCGGACAGGGCTCGACGCGGTCGGCTCGTCCTGCAGTACTGCCGGCAGGGCAATCTGCAGGCCGTTCTCGACGAACAGTGGCACTGGCTCTGGGAGCAGGACTCGTGGTCCGAGGACGCCAGCGCCGACGAGACCGCCGCCAAGTGCGCGCGGAGGCTCGCCCAGGTCGTGCACCCCGCGCGTGCGCGTGTCCACGCCGAGTTCTTCCGGGCCGAGCGGGGAGCATCGGGCGCAACCATCGAACGCGACGGAATCCGCGTTCGCACCGTGTTCGCGCTGCGGTTCGGCCACGTCCGCACGGACGACGGGGAGCACATCAGCCAGGATGCCGTCCGGGCCGCGTTCAACAGCCCGTTCCGGCCCTTCGTGCTCACCAGCACATCGATCGGGCAGGAGGGCCTCGACTTCCATCCCTGGTGCCACCACCTGGTTCACTGGAACCTGCCGGGCAACCCGGTGGACCTGGAGCAACGCGAAGGCCGGATTCACCGGTACAAGGGCCATGCCGTCCGCCGCAACGTCGCTGCGCACCACGCCGACGAGGCTTTCGCGGCCTGGCGCGCGGGTGACGACATCTGGACGCTGGTGTTCGAGCTGGCCGACACGGCTGCGCGCGGAGAGGGCGCCAGCGACCTGGTGCCGCACTGGATCGCGCCCGGAGAACATCGGGTGAAGCGCCATGTGCCGCAACTGCCGTTCACGGCCGAGGTCGAAGCGTTCGACCGCCTGAAGCGGCAGCTTGCCGCCTACCGGGTCGTCTTCGGTCAGCCGCGGCAAGAAGAGCTGGTGACCCTGCTGGACCGATCTGGTGTCGATGTCGGGAGGCTCAGAGGCTGGGCCGTCGACCTCTCTCCGCCGAACGCACGAACCCGCTCCGCCCAATGACCACCAGTCCGTTCGGCAGCTGGACCATTCCGCGCTACCTGCGCGCTACCTGCGCGCTGGCGGCAAAGCCCGGGAGCGATGGGTGCGATGATCACCGTGGCCTCGAGTCCGTCGTCGTCGGCTCATGGGACCCGCCCCGCGCGGTTGTTGTGCTGCAGCACGGACTCGCGCACCGCCCGCAACGCCAGCCGGGCCTCGCCCTGCAGGTGGTGCAGGCGCCGCTCCAGGCCCGAGATCGGGGTCAGGTTCACCGGCGCCCGCGCGTCCCGGTGAAGCGCCGAGGCGAACGCCGGCAGCCAGCCCGCCGCTGCGTCGACCGCGCCAACCGCGGCCGCGAGGCCGATCCCGGCCGGCATCTCGATGCGCACGATGCCCGCCCAGGGGCTGGCCCACGGGCCCGGGTCGCCGACCCGCACCTAGCACGCATACAGGTCGTCCGGCAGCGCGAACAGACCGGACGGACCGTTCGCCGAGCCGGATGGCCTGTTCGGCGCGCCAGTTGGTTGGCGTCGAGCGAGGGGTCCCACAAGAAGAGGAACACGGCCGGGAACTCGGTGGCCAGGTGCGCCGCGAAGCGCTCGGCGTCAGCGAGCGGCGGCGGTGCGTCGATCAGCCGAGCGAGGCGGGCGGTGAGTCGGCCGCGGGCCGTGGCCATGCCGTGCTCGCTCAGCTCTCCCGTGTTGCAGCGGTCTCGCAGGTCGAGGCCGGCCTGCAGAACTGCCTGCACCTCGCCGGCCCAGGGATTGTCGGGATAATCTTCCCGGAGGTGCTTGCAGCGTTGGAGCAAGTGGTTCTTATTCCGATATCGGAATAAGAACCAGTATGCCGATGTCCGGATTATGCCGATATACGCTCTGATGTCGCCGTCCTGCACGGCGTCGACGGCGAGACGGTCGGCATAATCACCACGCGCTGACGGGCAGAGACTCTTCTCTCAACCGACGAGAGAGGAGGCCTCCATGGCGGATCCGTCACGCGTCCCCATCTCCGGCTCGCTTGAGCCGTTCGCAGCGGGCTATGCGACCGAGCTCGCGCGGCAAGGCTACACACCACGCTCGACAAGGACGCAGTTGTATCTGATGTCCCACGTCAGCCGTTGGCTGCACGCCAAAGATGTCGACGTCGCCGATTTCCCGCGGCGAACGCGGCAGTTTCTGGAAGCGCGGCAGGCCGCCGGCTACAAGCAGCATCTGACGGACAGGGCGTTACGCCCGTTGCTGGCGTACCTCCGGGCGTGTGGCGCGGTCCGGCCTGCGCCAGCGTCTACCCCGACGGGGCCCGTGGACGAGACCCTGGCACGCTATCGGCACTATCTCGCCGTCGAACGGGGGCTGGGCGAAGCTACCGCGCGTGGTTACGTCGATGCCGTCCGCCCCTTTGTGCGCCGCTGCGTCTCGGCCGACGGCCTCGCACTCGACATCGAGGAACTCGACGAGGCCGAGGTAACCGCGTTCATGGTGACGCGTTGCGCTGAGCAATCCAGACGAGCCGCGCAACTGACAGCAACCGCGCTGCGCTCGCTGCTGGCCTTCCTCCACGTCACGGGGGCGATCGCTCGTTCCCTGGTGAAGGCTGTCCCGTCGGTGCCCGGCCGACGATTGGCGGGGCTACCGTCCCGCCTCGAGCCCCACCACGTCCGGCGTCTGCTCACCGCTTGCGATCGCCGGACTCTCGGCGGGCGCCGCGACTTTGCGGTCATCACCACGCTGGCCCGTCTCGGCCTGCGCGCCGCCGAAGTAGCGGCGCTGCGTCTCGACGACCTGCAGTGGCGCGCCGGCGAGATCGTCGTGCACGGCAAGGGACAGCGGGTCGAGCGCATGCCCCTGCCGACAGATGTGGGTGACGCGATCGCGGCCTACCTACGCCAGCGTCCGGCCCGCGCCCAGGGACGCGCCGTCTTCGTCCGCCTGCTCGCTCCCCTGGGACCGCTGAGCCCGACCGGTGTGACGCAGATCGTGTCCGCCGCCGCGCAGCGGGCCGGCCTCGGGTGCATACACGCCCATCGGCTGCGCCATTTCGCGGCAACGCAACTGCTCAACGCGGGCGCTCCCCTGTTCGAGATTCAGCACTTCCTGCGCCACACCCGCCTGCAGACGACGGCGATCTACGCGAAGGTCGACTACCACGCCCTGCGTACGATCGCACGTCCGTGGCCGGGAGGTGCAGCATGACGTGCCTGCGCCAAGCCCTGGCCGACTATCTGGCGATGCGACGAGCGCTGGGCTACTGCTTGGCGCGCGGCGAGAAGCTCCTCGGACAGCTACTGACCTATCTCGAAGACCGTGGGGAAACCCGCCTGCGGACCGAGACCGCCCTTGCCTGGGCAACACTTCCCGCCGGAACGGATCCGAGCTGGTGGGCAAGCCGACTCACCGTGGTCCGCAGCTTCGCCACCTACCTGCACACGGTCGACCCCGCGACGGAGATACCGCCTGCCGACTTGCTACGGGCACGCGCCCGGCGCGCCACACCTTACCTCTACACGGATGAGGACGTGGTGGCCCTGCTGGCCGCCGCGTCGGGACTGCGCACCGCGCACCGAGTGGCGACGTACCGGACGTTGATCGGTCTGCTGGCCGTGACCGGGATGCGGGTCGGCGAGGCCGTCGCGCTCGACCGGCACGACTTCGACTCCCAGCAAGGCACACTCACCGTTCGACAGGGCAAGGGCGGGAAATCTCGCGCCCTGCCGCTGCACCCCACGGCCACGTCCGCGGTCCGCCAGTACCTCGACCGCCCGGACCGCCCGGTGGTCCGGAACACCGCCGCGCTGTTGGTCTCCACGGCCGGCACCCGGCTGCTGCTGTGCAACGTGCAGCAGACGTTTCGCACCCTGGTCCGCCGCGCCGGCCTCCTGCCCCACTCGGCCGCCTGTCGGCCACGGCTGCACGATCTGCGCCATCGGTTTGCGGTGCGTACGTTGCTTGACGCCTATCGACAGGGTCACGACCCGGAGGCGCGGCTCGCGCTGCTCGCCACCTATCTCGGGCATGGCGACCCCAAGTACACCTACTGGTATCTGTCGGCGGCGCCGGAACTGATGCGGTTGGCCACCGACCGCCTCGAACGCCATCTGGGAGGCTCGGCATGAACGCCCTCGCCCCCACGCTCCAGGCGTTCTTTGCGGACCGGCTGGTTCAGCAGCGCCACGCGAGCCCGCACACGATCGCCGCGTACCGAGATGCCTGGCGGCTACTGCTGCGCTTCGCGGCGACCCACACCGCCAAGACGCCCTCGCAACTCGAGCTTGACGATCTCGACGCGCCGCTCATCGGGCGGTTCCTGGCGCACCTCGAACACGACCGTGCGAACACCGTGCGCACCCGCAACGCGCGGCTGTCGGCCATTCATGCCTTGTTCCGCTATGCCGCGCTGGACCATCCCGAGCAGGCGGCCGTCATTGCCCGCGTGCTCGCGATACCGCCCAAGCGTGGCCCGCGTCAGCTCGTAACCTTCCTGTCCGACGGCGAAGTCGACGCCCTGCTCGCCGCACCCGACCGCGTCACCTGGACCGGTCGTCGTGATCACACTCTCCTCGCGCTCGCGATCCAGACCGGGCTGCGCAGCTCCGAGCTCACGGGCCTGCGTTGTGCGGACCTGCACCTCGCGCGGGATGCGCACGTCAACTGTCTGGGTAAGGGCCGCAAACAGCGGATTACGCCTCTCAGCAAGCCGGTGACCGCAGCCCTGCGAACCTGGCTCACTGAGTGCACCGGCGCACCAGACGCGCCCGTCTTTCCCACCCGGACGGGCCAACCGCTCAGCCGAGACGCGCTCGCGCAACGCGTCGCCACACACGTGGCTACGGCGGCAAACGCCTGTCCATCTCTCCACCAGAAGAACGTCACGCCGCACACGCTACGCCACACTGCCGCCATGCGACTGCTGCACGCCGGGGTCGATACCGCCGTCATCGCCCTGTGGCTCGGACACGAACACGTCGACACGACCGACGTCTACATCCATGCCGACCTGGCGCTGAAAGAACGCGCGCTCGCGAGGACCACCCCCGCACACGTCCGCGCCGGCCGTTATCGGCCACCCGATGCGCTCCTCGCCTTTCTCGAAGGCCTCTGATTATGCCGATGACCTTGACGCAGACGCCGCTTGCCGCAGCGGCGTCCGCGTCGATATCGGCATAATCCGGACATCGGCATACTGATTCAGACACGTTTGATACAGTCCGTTGTAGCAGCGATACGGTGCCCACCCGTCCGTGGCGGCATCGTCGAATCCGCGGCCGGGGCAGATCGCGTAGACCGTCGTGTCCGGGGCAGTTCTTCCTGATACTGCGACGCCACGCGCGTCACCTCGACGAGCGGGACCTGGCCGCTTGGCGAGTCGCCGCTCGATGCCGGCTTGCCGCTCGACCAGCCAGTCCATCGCCTCATACAGCTCATGCGGGTCGACGTCGCCGAGTCCGAGCAGTCGCCCAGGGTGGATACGGCGCTCTCGGCGGTCAGCGCGCGGGCGGTGGCCAGTTTAGGGTACCGACACCATCGCTTCGCCGGCCGTCGCCGCGCCGCTGTCGACCTTGGCCAGCACGCCGTCGACCGCTTCGAGGGCGCCGGGCATCTTCAGGTCCGCCAGCATCGCCCGTAGCCGGTCGCGCCGGTCACTCGCCGCGGCCGTCATCCCGAGCACGCCCAGCGAGCGGGCCGCCGCCAACCAGCCGCGGCGGCGGGGAAGGGGCGAGAGACGATGGCGTTGATGCTGGCGTTCGGTTTTGGCGTGACGCTCGGGCTCGCGACGATGTACGCGATCTGCGACCTGGGGCTGGCCGCACCCGAACGCGAAGACCGCAGCGCGGGCAGAACACCATGTAGTGACACAGCAGCGACCCGGTGCCCCGAAGCGGCCCGCCAGCGCGATTCGGACGCATGCCGATACCTTACCAGCCCAGGGCCGCCGACCTATAAGATGATGAAGTCGTCCACTGACAAGTCGGCCACCTGAACGCCTCCCCCGAGAATGACCAGCCCCTCGTCATCCGACCCGAGCAGGCTGAAATCGAGGATGTTCCCGGTGCTGCCATCCAGCATGGCCTGCACGTCCGACTCGGTCACGAATAGGTCTTCCTCTAGGTCTTCCTCGCAACGATCCGTGTAGCCGAAGTATCTCAGATCGATCCGATCGCCATCTGACGCATTGAAGTCCTCGATCGTGTCAGGGTCCACCCTGGGAGCAAAATCGAACGTAAACGTGTCGGCGCCGGGGCCGCCAATGAAGGTCGCGCCGCCAGACACCGAGTTCAAGATGTCGTCTCCGGCACCTCCGTCCAGTATGGACCCGGGCGAACCGAACAACTCGTCGTCGCCATCCCTACCGTACGCCCTGAGACCGCGGAAGGAAGACCCAAAACCCCAAACCGCGATCGTGTCGGCAAATGCCGAACCGCTCACAGCCTCGATGTTAACCAGAAAATCACCCTCAGCGTGCCCACCTCTGCTTGTGCTCGTACCGGAAAAGACCCACACCCCTTGCGGGGAACCACCGTAGTCCACCGTGTCGAACCCTTCCCCGCCGTTGATGTAGTCGGCTCCAGGTGACCCCAGGATCCGGTCGTCGCCCAGGTCGGCGCGGATCGTGTCCTCGTCCTCGCCGCCGTCCAGGGTGTCGTTGCCGCGGCCGCCGCGGAGCACGTCATCGCCGGCACCTCCGGTGATCCTGTCGTTGCCCAAGTCACCGTACAGGGAGTCCGGGCCGTCGCCCCCCTCGATGGTGTCGTTGCCGCCACCGCCGCGGAGCAGGTCGATGCCCCCGAAGCCGCGGATCCGGTCCGCTTCTGGCGTGCCGATCTCCAGGTCGTTGCTGTTGTCGCCGTCGATTATTGCCATGTCTCGGCGTCTCCTCAAATCGCGTGGGTAGCGGTGGAGTCAGCTTGATGCCTCCGCAGCAGAGATACAGCATCGAGACGAGCGCCCCACATCGAGACGAGCGGACCGTGCGAGTGGAAGCCGTAGGCGCGCGCCGGCGCGCCGTGCGACCCGGTTTCTTGGACACAAGTTTGGGCTACGCGGCTTGGCGTAGCTCGTACTCCTCGCGGGCCTCGAGTGGCGTGCGATAGGTGCGATAGGCGAGCTTCTCAAGGCGCCAGCACCGGTTGTAGCGCTCGACGAACGCGACGGCCGCCGCGACCTCGGCGTGGGGCAACCGCCGCCGGTCGAACAGGTCCGAACGTGCATAGGCCGCCTCGACCTGGTTCTGGACGACATGGCGCGGGCCTCGGCCTGTCGGATTCGGGGACGGGGGGCGTTCGTGCGCACCGTCACCGTCATGGGCTGGCTGGCCTCCGCGTCGTAGGGGTCGCGGGCCGTCACCACGACGACGGCCTCGCCTGCCGCCACGCCGCGCAGGGTCAGTTGGGCGCCGTCCTCCGCCACCTCGCGAAGATGCCGGACACAAGGCGGCCGGCCGCGGGCGTGGTGTCGACCTGCGCGCCTTGGGCCGGCGAGCACCCGCAGGCCCACGCCGCGGGCCGACAGATCCTGACCCCGTTTTTTTCCGTCAGTAGTCGGGGCCGGTGGCGACGGCCAAGACGATGAGTCCGGCGTAGAGGCCGATGCCAATCCACGTGCCGGTCCACGCGGCACTCGTGCGGCGTTCCCGGAGCGTCTCACCGTAGCCCGAGCTGTAGCAGCGGGCCTCATCTCCGTCCATGTTCATCGTCGTGGCGAAGGGCGGGCTCGGGTTCCCGCCGCCGGCGATGATGGGCATGACTATCGGCAGGAGGAAGCCACCGGCCATGTAAGCCCCGGTCCCGGTGTTCTCGGCGTCGTTGGCGCCCTGCATCACGATCTGGTTGTCGCAGCCCCCGGCTTGCTGGAGGCCGCCGACGGCGGAGCGAGCCAAGGTCATGCGAGAGGCCAGATCGGCGGCTTGGTCTAGGATGGACTTCGCTGCGGCCGGGGTCGGTCCAAGCAGCAGGGTCATCGTGAGGATGGTGGCGACGTGCTTTCTCATGTGGTTCCTCCTGTCTCCGGGGCCCGGAACCGGCCCAGGCGTGATTTGCCGGGCGGTCGCCGGTAGGCAGACCAAGACAATGGACCTCTGGCAGATTGAGCGCAGTCCGACAAACCGGGTGTGGCGCTCCGGTCCGATGCAACGCGTGTTGATGGGAAGCCGTCCGCGACGTGCTCGCTCAACGAGCAGGTACGGTTTGTCTCTTGGCTGGCTGGCTGGCTGGCTGGCTGGCTGGCAAATTACGTACCATTGTGAGTGCCAAAGAATACATCAGATCGGCCGCGCGTAGGGTGGATGCCCCGCCCCAGCGGCCGAACACACCGGGATTCATTGCCCGAACCCGCCGAGGCGGCCGACTCGATCCGGTGGGTGGGCGGACCGGGCGCTTAGCCGCGGCCGCGCTGTGCTACGCTCGCGACATGAGCGAAGCCCACGCCTTCGACACCCACGCGGCCGTGAAAACGCTCACCGAAGCCGGCGCCGAAACCCGGCTCGCCGAGGCCTTCGTGTCTGTCGCGCGGGATGCCAGGGACCGTGGCGACCTGGTCACAGCAGCCGACCTGAAGGCGGGGCTGGCGGACCTGCGCACCGAGGTCGTTCGGGAGATGAACGCCCAGACGTGGCGTCTCATCGGCGCTGGCATCGCCATCGCGGGGCTGGCTGTCGGCGCTCTGCGGTTGCTCGCCTGAGTCCCATACCCGGGTCTTCCCCTCAGACCACTCTAGTTCGCCGGCGAGCTCGCTGAACTGCGCCGGAGCCGTCTGCGCATGGCGCAGCATCCGCGTGAACATGTGGTCCGGCAGCAGGCCGACGTCGTCGGCGAACATGCAGAAGACGAGCCGGTTGACGAAATGTGCGACCGTCTGCGGGTCGTGGCCGCGCTCGCGCAGCGCCTGCGCCACCGCGGCGAACGAGGCTGCCGCGCGCTCGGTGAGCGACTGCCGGGTCTCTCCCGGCCGCAGCCGAACAGGATCCGACAGCGCCCACTTGAGCCTGTCGCGCGTCGCCGCGTCGGCCAGGTCGTCGAGCTCGAACTCGTGCGTTTGGCTGACGCTGTTCGTCCAGTTGGTGCGGATCCGGAACG
This sequence comes from Vicinamibacterales bacterium, assembly GCA_963663815.2. GTDB lineage: Bacteria > Acidobacteriota > Vicinamibacteria > Vicinamibacterales > UBA8438 > JAJEEA01. The sequence goes on from CBDIOF010000002.1 coordinate 14,585, forward strand.
GCACCATGTCGGAGACGATCAGCAGCGGCGGGTTCTCGAGCGCGAGCGAGTACTGCCGGAGCTGCTCGAAGGCCGCGTTGAGGTCGGCGCGGCGTCCTTTGTATTCCCAGGCGAAGTGGTGGCGCTTCCAGACGTCCGCCCAGCCGTCGCCGCCGGTGTCCTTGCGCGCTCCGCGTTCGAAGCAGTACGTCTCGCCGGTCGGGTCGGCCTCGACCGGCGTCGGTTCGCCCAGCAGCCGGCACAGGTCGATGAAGTGCTCCTGAGAGGCCGAGCGCTCCTTCAGCTCGGAGGCCCGCCACTTGCTGATGAACTCGTGCGGCGTCACGCGGCAGTGCTCAGTCCAGGTGGTTGAGTCGCGCCTACGCCGCTGTGTGCCGGGGCTGCACACACTCGGCAATCCGCTGACCCACCGCGATTTCGGCCCGGCGCAGCTCGTAGCTCTGTTGCAGGTTCAGCCAGACCTGTGGGCTCGTCCCGAAATAGCGCGCCAGCCGCAGTGCCGTGTCGGCGGTCACGCCGCGCTGGCCGTTCAGGATCGCCGTGATGCGGTTGACCGGCACACCGAGCGCCTTCGACAGCGCATTGGCCGACAAGCCGATCGCCTCAAGTTCGTCGCGCAAGATTTCGCCGGGATGAACCGGCCGCATGCCGTTCTTGGGGATCACAGCCTTCTCCCTCGCATCGCCTAGTGATAGTCGACGATCTCCACGTCGCGCGGACCCTCCGAGGTCCACCGGAAACAGATTCGCCACTGCGCGTTGATCCGGATGCTGTGCTGCCCGGTCCGGTCTCCCCGAAGCGCCTCCAGCCGGTTGCTCGGCAATCCGGACAAATCTCTGAGGGCGTCCGCGTTGTGCAGCAAGGTGAGCCGGCGTACGGCCTGATCGGCGAACCCTTCGAACGCGGCGACGCGCTCGCCTTCGAACAGTCGCCGTGTACTCCGGTCCCTGAAGCTGCGGATCACCAGACGCCAGCTCTAACGATATCCGTAAACCATCAGTGTCGCCCTCGCTCCCGCGCTTCGGCCAGCACCTCGCTCAGGCGGATCGGCGCGTAGTCGGTCTGTTCGACGGTGAGGTTGATGTGCCGCGCCGCCTCGGTGCCGTCGTGCACGTGGCCGTGCACGTTCACGGCGCCGGGTGGGATGCGCCGCAGCGGCTCGTGGCGCAGCGCCAGCGGCGGCTCGGTGGCGGTGAGCGCCAGCCGGCACTGTTCCTCGAAGCCGGCGGCGGCGAGCACGTCGAGTTCGTGCTCGTCGTGGTTGCCGATGACAAGCACCCGCCGGCCGGGGCAATCGCGGATCGCGGCGACGCGGTCCTCGTCGCGCCAAGCGTCCGGATGGGCGACATCGCCCAGGTTGATGATCGTCTCGTCGGCACCGACGCAGCTGCGCGTTCATCGCCCGGGCGTCGGCGAACGGGCCGCCCGAAGGCCTCGATCGGCCCCGGGTCCGACAGGTGCAGGTCCGACCAGATCCAGGTCGACGCCGGCGGGCTGGTGATGATGGGGATCGGGCCGGCGAGCTCGAGGTCCGCTTCCCACAGCGCCACGAGGTCCTCCGCGCCTTGCCGACGCGGAGACGGCCCAGCGCTGCTTCGACGCGCGGAGGCGGGAGCCGGACGCTAACGAGTAGTAGACTCCGCCCATGCTCGGCCGCTGGATGCCGAGTGAGGACATCGCCGTGCGCCTGGCCGACGCCCTCGACGCCGAGGATGGCGGCCGGCGGCTGCTCGAGCTTGCCCGGCGTCTCGGCCGGACCGAGGCCGCGGTCCGCCGGCGCGCCTGGCACCTGCGGACGGCCCGGCTCAAGGCTGCGGACCTGCGGGTCGAGCCCGACGGCACCGGCGTCCCATAAGCCGATCTTCTGTAAACTGGGCCGCCCCCAGGGGGCGAGATCGGTACCGCCGGCCGCGGATGGGTCGTCACTGGATGCCGAGTGAGGACACGGCCGTGCGTCTGGGCCGCGGCGCTCGACTGGGAGCACGGCGGCGAGCGGCTGCGGGAGATCGCGTGCCGGCTCGGCCGCACCGAGGCGGCCGTCCGCCAGCGCGCCTCGCGGCTCCGCGCCGCGCAGCTCGACGGCCCCGTCGAGCGCCGGGGCGACGACGGCGGCTGGGCGGGTGGCCACTGAACCCGGGCGGCGGGAAGCGCTTTACGAGGCGCCCCCCACCACGCGCAGCGGCCCCTGCCGGCGTTCGCCGCGCGCGGCCGCGTCCCGCTGGTCGACGAGCCGCCGGATGCCGGCGGCGGCGCCGTGCGGTCTGACGACGGCCTCGTCGGGGGTCGGCGCCAGGCCGCGCGCCTGGCGCTCGCGCGCGTGCCGGACGGCCGCCTCGACCGTCTCGCCGGCGCCGAGGATCTCGCCCGTCTCGTCGCCGTCCGGATACCACCAGGCGACCCAGCCGCCGGGCTCGGCCGGCCGTACCACGAACCGGGTCGCCCTGCTCATCGCACCAGCACCACCGGCCGGACGGCCGCGTGCAGCATGATCGCGTTATCGTTACCGGCGCTGCCAGCCTGTAGTGGTCGGCGGCGCGTCAGCCGGACTGTAGTAGGGCCTGCAGCCGGGCCGCGGCGCTGCCCAGCGCGTCGGCGGCCTCGGCGTCGCCGGCCCGCTCGGCGGCCAGGACCAGGCGCTGGAGGCTCCGCACGAGGGCCGCCCGGCCGACGGGTTCGATGGCGTCCGGGTGGGGGGGCAGCTCGTCGCCGACGACAGCCCGCAGGTGCATCAGGCCGCCTGCCGGGTCGGCCAGGTAGCGGCCGGCCGCGTCGACGGCTTCCTGCTGGGTGTCGCCGACGGCGACCGGCGTGGTGCCGTGGTAGACGACCCAGCCGTTCACCTGGAGGCTCGCCGGCCGCTGCTTCCCGCCGGCGGCCGGCGCTGGAGGCGGCTCGCCGTTGCCGGGCGCGGCGGCGGGCGGCTGCTTCCGCTTCCCCCGCTTGAACATCGACATCCCCACCCAGCTTACCCAGCGGCGGGTCCGCGCGTCAGCCCCGTTCCGTCTCGCCGCACGCCTCACCCGCCGGCGTCGAAGCACCGCGCGACGGCCCCGTCCTCGACGGCGATGGCGCTGGCGTAGCGGGCCACCATGTGGGGGCTCTGCCAGCCGCCGGCCTGCTGGACGGCGGTGGTCGACTCGCCCCGGCGGACGAGTTCGGCGGCCAGGCCGCGGCGGCCCGAGTGCGACGAGACGCCGTCGAGGCCGGCCAGATCCGCGAGGCGCTGGATGCGCCGGTTGATCTGGGCGGGCGAGAGCGGGACCACGCGGCCGTCGGCGGCCGGGTGGTCCGCCTCGCGCAGGGCCGCGACGGCCGCCGCGAACCGCCCCACGAGCAGCCGGTGGTCCTCGCGGGCGGCCGCGGCGTTGGTTTTCGAGGCGCGGACGCGCACCTTCAGCTGCCCGCGCCAGGGCGCGGCGGGCGAGACGTCCCGCCACCGCAGTGCGGCGATCTCCGAGCGGCGCAGGCCCGCGCAGAACGAGAGCGCGACGATCGCGCGGTCCTCGAGGCCGCGGCGGGCGGCCACCTTCGCCGACTCGACGCCGCGGCCGGTCCGCCGGGGCCAGGGCGCGAGGGCCATCAGCGCCGCGGCGCCCGCCAGCGAGAGCGGCGCGGCCTGGCGCGGCGCGGCGTCCGGGCGGGCGGCCTGCTGGCGGGCGATGCCGGCGAGGGCGGCCCTGACGTCGGGCGCCGCCGCCGGGTCCTCGAGGTCGCCGGCGCGGTGGACGGCCGCGATGGCGGCCGCGGCCACGCGGACGGTCGAGATCCTGGCGGTCTCGGCGCGCCCGGTCAGGTAGGCGGCGACGAGGACGGGCGCGGCGGGCAGCGCCCGGGCCCCGCGGGCGGTGCACCAGGCCGCAAAGCGTCTCCACTGGCCCCGGTAGGTGCGGCGGGTGTTGCCGGCCCGGGCGTCGGCCGCGGCCGAGACGATGAGGGCCACCTCGTCGGGCGAGACCACCTCGGCCGCGGGGCCGGGCCTCTCGCGCGCGCCGAGCGCGCGGCGTCTGTGGTCGGGCTGACGGGCCGGCCCGCGAGCGGCGACGGTTTGCCCCATAAGGACAATTATCGACCAGAAATGCAGGGCGGCCCTGCAGGCCCGAATCCGAGCGGCCGATAGCACGCCCAGCGAGCGGGTCGCCGCCACCTGCCGCGGCGGCGGGGAAAGGACGAGAGACGATGGCGTTGATGCTGGCGTTCGGTTTCGGCGTGATGCTCGGGCTCGCGACGATGTACGCGATCTGCGACCTGGCCCGGCAATCGCCGCCGCCGGCTGCCGACTCCTAGGCTTCAGACGGCGCCGGCCGCGCGATGTTCCCCCGCGACCGGCGCTCGGCCACCTCGGGCAGCCGCCCGCCGTGGAGCCGGCACAGCGCCTTGCCCCTGGGCAGCGGCAGCGCCGGCCGCGCCCCGCAGCGCGAGCAGAACACCATGTAGTGCCAGCAGCGACCCGGCACGCCATGCTGCAGCGTCCCACGCACCGTCACCCCCCGCGTCGCCCCCATGACCCGCTTTCAGAAGCCGCCGCGGAACGACGCAGGCGGCCCGCCAGCGCAATCCGGACGGCCGACGACAGCTTACCCGAGAAAGGGCCGCAGAACGAATCCTCGCAAGAATCCGGCCGGCCGGCTGGCGACGGCCCACGTCGGGATGGTTGGTGGGTCCCTTCCGACCCCCTACTCGCCCCGCGGTTGCGGCGCCGGCAGGACGACGCGCTCGATGATGAGGATGGCGGCCGCCGGCTGCTCGAGCTTGCCCGGGCCGTTCCCGACGCCGGGTGGTGATGGTGCGCCGTCCCTGGACACCGGCCGAGGACACGGCCGTGCGTCTGGCCGACGCCCTCGACGCGGCGGCGGGCGCTGCGGCTCGAGGGCGACGTCGCCGCCAGTCCGCGCTCAACTTGGTAGTGCCTCAGTTTGTTCGAGCAGCAGGGGTGAAGCGAGGCTGAGCCGGTTGCGCGGTTGGGTTCCAGTTCCGGCTGTTCTGCGGACCGGATCCCTACCCCGGCCGGTGAATCCGACGCCCGGCGCAGCCCGCTTCGGCGACAGGATACCAGACCCCGAAGGGGCCATTTCAAACTGAGGCACTACCTCGCCGAACGACGTCCCGCCGCGGTTGACGAGCACCTGAATGTAGCGACCCGTGAACGGAATCACGTTCGGCAGCGTGTCGTCGTTGCGCTCGTGCACGAGCAGCAGGTCCCGTAACCCGTCGCCGTTGACGTCGAAATGCGTCAGCGCGGGAACTGACGTGTAGCCGTCGTAGAACGCGGCAGCTCGATGCGTCGCGAATAGTGTCCGGTGCCGTCGTTCACCAGGACGATGCTGAACTGGTTGATATGGGTCGGGTCGAGATCGCGGATCTGTCCGAGTGCGAGGTCGAGGTCGCCGTCGTTGTCCAGGTCCACGAGGTCGTTCCCTACGTGCCGCCAGAACTCCGGGGGCGGGTTGTGGAGCAGCTCGTAGGGAGCGCGAGTCTGGTCGAGCATGAACGTGCCGTCCCCGTTGTTCACCATGAAGTGACTGGTGACGTTGGCGCCGCCGGAGCTCTCGACCCACAGGTCGATGTCGCCTGATGTCGCCGTCTCCAGCTGCAGAGCAGCGGGAATCTCAGGATCTCGCCGTCAATCTCCAGGGGCGCCTGTTGGGGAAATCTGCCGAGCACACGCACGGAAGGCGACCTGGTGCGCGAAACCGAGCCGATTGTGGTGGCCCCGTCGCATGGCGCTCTCTCGTCGGTCGGCCTCGAGAAAGCTGGCATCGCGAATCAACCGGGGACGGGAGACAGTCGGCGGTCGGAGACGGCACGGTTCGGCGCCGGCAGATTTGCGGAGCGGACACCGGCTGGCTGTCTGAACAGGGTGGCTTTCATGAGGCGCCGGCTCGCTCGAACAGAGCCCGGGGCAGACCTGATTGCCGAACGATGGACAGTAACGTTCCGACACGTAGCTCCCGGTGGTCTGGCACGGGTATCGTGATGGTGTCGTCAGCTTCGGCCTTCTGCATGATCACGTGGCTTCCTTTGCGCCGAACCTCCACAAATCCGTGATCGGCGAGTACGCGGCAGGCTTCCCGACCGGACAGCACCCGGAGTCTAGCCAACCGCGACCTCGACGTGCGTGACGTACACCTCCTCGTGCAGCCGGCGCTTAATCTCGGAGGCGGAAGCGGTCTCGAAGAACAGTTCCAGGGCTTCCTTCAGGTTGTCGCGCGCCTCGGCAACCGTCTCTCCCTGGCTGGCGATGTCGACGTCGGGACAAAGGGCGACGTAGCCGTCGCCTTCGCGTTCGATGATTGCCGTCAACTGTCTGAGCATCGTGGTCTCCTGCGTGTGAACGGGCCCCTTGGGGTTGGAGCCCGACAGGTGATTATGACCATCTTCCGCCGTCGGCGAGCTGGACTGGGCCGGGCTGGTCCGGATCGAGGCATGGCCCCACCACGACTGCCGCCAGCAAGTAGTAGACTCCCCCATGCTCCGCCGCTGGATGCCGAGTGAGGACATCGCCGTGCGCCTGGCCGACGCGCTCGACGCCGAGAATGGCGGCCGCCGGCTGCTCGAGCTTGCCCGGCGTCTCGGCCGCACCGAGGCCGCGGTCCGCCGGCGGGCCTGGGGCCTGCGGGTGGCCCGGTCCGGGGCCGCGGACCCGCTGGTCGAGCCGGGCGGCGCCGGCGTCCCATGGAAAGCCGGGACGGATGCGGAACGTGCGGATGACCGCCGCCGGACCGAAGTACACCGGCGGCTGGATGCGGCCCGAGTGCCCGAAGTGCCGCAAGAAGTACAAGGACTGATCGCGCCCGGCACGAACAGGCCTGCAGCAGAAGGTCAGCGCCGGCGGAAGCCGAAGCAACGATACTCGGCTGTGGGATCGCGGCCGCGGCGGCGATGCACGCGGTCCTGCCGAGCGACGAGCCGATCCGGACATCGATGAGCGCCATCGCGGCATCCGCCGGATGCGGCCGCAACCCGTTCTCTACCGCCGCTCGCCGTCGATCATCAGCCCGGGATCAGAACTCGTCGTCGGCTGCGGTTCGAACTGTTGTCACTGATGCGCGCCGAGCGCCCCGGCGAATGACAGTGAACGCGCACGCCTGCCTGACGCAGGCCGTACTCGTGGCAGTGAGATGGGCGGCGCGGTCGTCGGGAGCTCGTAAGCGAAACGGTGACTGATGCAGATGCCGAGCAGATGCACGTCGGCATAGGCTCGGTGGCCGACCCAGGTGCGGGTGCGGCGGAAGATCCCGCTGCGAGCCGCGATGCAGCGGATGCAGACACAGCGGCGCGAGTCGATGCCGACCAGTCGACACAGCCTGCGAATGACTTGGCCGAAGCGGCGGTTCGGGAGGCGGCGGTTAGGACCGGAAGTGCACATAATTGCCCTCCTTGCCCTGTAAGAGCGTTTGAGGCCCTCAAGCATTACAGCTTTCGCCGGCGAAATGCGGTCGTGGGCTGCCCGGGGGTCGAACCGGCTATCCGATTGATCCGATTGACGATCCGGGGCCGACACCGCCAGAATCGTGGCGGATGGTCAAAATCAACCGCTCGAGCGCGCCGCGCCTCGAAGACGCGGTCCGGTGTCCGCTGATCGACGGGGATCCCGAAGCGTGGCTTCGGTGCTGCACGGCGAGGTTCCTGCCGATGGCCCGGCGTATCGCAGGCGACGACGCGAGCGCACGGGATGCCTTGCAGGAGAGCTGGATTATCGTGCTGGAGAAACTCTGGCAGTATCGAGGCCAGCCTCCCGCATGCGGCTGGGTGGGTGCAATCGTGCGCCACGAAGCGGGCCATCGGGCGGCGGGCAAGAACCGCTGGGCGTCCCTTCCGCTCGTTGAACGCGATACGGGTACCGAAGGTCCCGCCGAGTCGCTGTACAGACGCCAGCTATTGCGTGTTCTGCTCGAAGCGATAGACCATCTGCCCCCGATCTACCGGGATGTCGTGCGCCTCCGGGACTGCCAGGAACGTCCTGCAGCCGAGGTCGCACGCGAACTGCGGATTTCCCGATCCAACGTGGCGGTGCGCCTGCATCGGGCGCACAACCTACTGCGCCGCCACCTTGTGCGGCTGATCCAGTTTCCGGAGTCCCAACCCCCAAGGCAACTGAAGCCAGGCCGGCGAGATCCGGCTGGCCGATGACCCGCACGAAGGCGGCGTCGCTGTGCGCGACGCTGTCAAGCGACACCTGCTCGGCACCTCACCAGCGCAGGCAGGGATCGCCGATGTCCTCAAGAAGCGGGACGGCCTGCGGGACGCCGTTGAGCGCGTCATTGTCAGCCGCGTGCTCGTCGAGCATCGCGGTGACGGCGACCTCCGCGGCATTGAGCGCGTGCTTGAGCAGCCACCAGTGCCTCGGTCGACGGTCAAAACCGGCCAATAGTGGACAGTTGAAAACCGGCCATTTCCGATAGCGCCCCGAGACGTTGACGCCGGTCGGGAACAGACCGTTCCTGCCCGGCATGAGCAACGTCTTGGCTGAAGAGAAACGACAGCAGGTCCTGGCGCTGGGGCGCCTCGGCTGGTCGCTTCGTCGTATCGAACGGGCGACTGGGGTGCGGCGCGAGACGGCCAGCGGCTACCTCAAGGCCGCCGGGCTGGTGGTGCAGGGCCGCGGCCGTCCTCGCACCCGACCGTCAAATCCGGCCATTTCCGCGCAGGTGTCCACCGACTCGGCGGCGCCCGCGGCCGGGACCGGCACCGAAACGGCCACTGCCGTGGCCGGAGACCGTCCCACTCGTGCGCCGCGGGCGAGCGCGTGCGAGCCCTACCGCGAGCTGGTCGTCGACGCGCTCGGCCGCGGGCGCAACGCCATGGCCATCTGGCAGGACCTGGTCGACGACCACGGCTTCCCGGCGGGCTATGCGAGCGTGCGGCGCTTCGTCGCGACCGTCCGGCAGCAGCCCGCCGTCGAGGCTCGAGCGGTGATCGCCACCGCCCCGGGCGAAGAAGCACAGGTCGACTACGGGGAGGGACCGATGGTCCGTGACCCTGACACCGGCAAGTACCGGCGGACACGGCTCTTCGTCCTCACCCTGGGCTACTCGCGCAAGGCCGTCCGGCTGCTGGTTCACCGCTCCAGCGCCCAGGTCTGGGCCGAGCTGCACGAGCGGGCGTTTCGCCGGCTGGGCGGCACCGTACGCGTCGTCGTGCTCGACAATCTCAAGGAGGGCGTCCTCCACCCGGACATCTACGACCCGACGCTCAATCCGCTCTACCGCGACGTGCTCGCCCACTACGGTGTCGTCGCCCTGCCGTGCCGCGTCCGCGATCCCGATCGGAAAGGCAAGGTCGAAGCCAGCGTCGGCCACACCCAGAAGACGCCGCTGCGCGGCCTCCGCTTCGAGCACCTCGACGACGGCCAGGCATACCTGGACCGCTGGGACCGGCGCTGGGCCGACACCCGCATCCACGGCACGACCAAACGCCAGGTCGCCGCCATGTTCGCCGAGGAACGTCCGGCGCTCGGCCCGTTGCCGCTCGAGCCCTTCCGCTACTACGAGTACGGCCAACGCACCGTGCATCTCGACGGCTGCGTCGAGGTCGCCTCCGCCTACTACAGCGCGCCGCCGGGCTGGATCGGCCGCCGCGTCCACGTCCAGTGGAATGACCTGCACGTCCGCCTGCTCGACCCGAGCACCGGCCAGCTCCTCCGCGAGCACCTGCGCGCGCCCCGGGGCTGGCATCGCATCGCCGACGACGACCGGCCCGCCCGCACACCGCCGAAGACCCTCGCCCTGCTCGCGGCCGCCAAGCGGGCCGGCCCGGGGACCGCCACCATCTGCGACCACATCCACCGTCACGACGGGGCTGCCGGCGTCCGCCGCATCCTCGGCGTCCTCGCCCTCGCCAAGAAGCACGGCCCCGTCGTCGTCGAACAGGCCGCCGCCGCCGCGCTCGAACTCGGCATGCCCACCTACCGCTTCTTGAAGCGCTACCTCGACCGCCGGCCAGCGCCGCCCCTCTCGCTGCGCCAGGTCGACCCGCTCATCCGGCAACTGACCGTCTACCGCGATCTGATCGACCGCAGAACAGGAGACCCGTCATGAATCTCGTCGAACTCGACCAGGCCCTGCGCAAGCTCCGCCTCTCCGGGATCGCCGATGTCCTCGACACGCGCCTGCAGCAGGCCCAGGTCGAGCAGATGGCCCCGATCGACCTCGTCGCCGCCCTCGTCAACGACGAACTGCAGCGGCGCCAGGACCGGCTGCTCGCCCGGCGCCACAAACAGGCCCGATTCCGCGACCCGGACCGCGCGCTCGACAGCTTCGACTTCGCCTTCAACAAGAAGATCAACCGCGCCCTCGTCTTCGAGCTCGCCACCGCGCGTTTCATCGCCCAGCGCGAGGACGTCCTGCTGATCGGGCCGCCCGGTACGGGCAAGAGCCATCTTGCCCAGGCCATCGGCCGCGCCGCCATCGAGCAGGGCTACCGCGTCATCTACCGCGAGGCGCACGCCTTCCTCGAGGAGCTCGCCGAGGCCACGCTCGCCGACACCCGCAAGGCCTACCTGGTCGAGCTCACCCGCGTGCCCCTGCTCATCATCGACGACCTCGGCATGCGCAAGCTGCCCCACACTGCCGCCGAGGACCTGCTCGAGCTGGTCATGCGGCGCTACGAACGCGCCTCCACGATGCTCACCTCGAACCGGCCGGTCGACGACTGGGGGAAGCTGCTCGGAGACACCGCCGCCGTCACCGCGCTGCTCGACCGCCTGCTCCATCACGCGCACGTGCTCAAGTGCGGGCCGCGCAGCTGGCGCACCAAGGTCCAGGCAGCCGCGGGTGGGAGGTCGATCGATGCGCTCCGACACGGGTAGCTACGGAACGGCCGGCGTGTCAACGCGCTGCGCGCGTCCTCCGCGTGCGCTCCGGCCCTGCCGGGTGACACGCCGCCCGTCCCTCCGCTCAGAGAGCCGCTATGGGCCTGGCGGCCCCGGCTTCACCAGACTCAGATCCTTGCGCATACGCGAACCCATGAAGTAGAACTCACGTGCCGTCTCGGGATGCCGGAAATGGCCGGATTTGCGGTGTCCACAAATGGCCGGATTTGACCCGTCCACCGAGGCCAGTGGCGCCTCGTGCAGTGGATGCAGCGCAGATAGCCGCCGTGCACGAAGCGCCCGCACGTGCCGGCATCGATGGGCAGGTCCACGCCGACACAGAGCAGCTTGCGCTGCTCGCGGACGCGGCGCATGTAGTGGCGTTTGGCGATGCGTTTGCGCAGCCGCCGCAGCTGTCGCCGTTGCTCCGGACGGAGTAGGTCGATGAGTGTCATGGGTCGTCCTCCGGGCGGTGAACGCGGCGTTATCGACGGCGCGTGCACCGATGGCCGTTCCGGTCCGCCGTCGGGGCCGGCGGCCGGGCGGGCGGTTGCGTTCGGTCGGCGGGAGCGTCAGCCGTTCATCGAAGCGGGGAGCTCGGCGGCGGGGGCGATGTCGGAGGAGCCGGACTCGGGGGCTGTGGCGCGGGCGGGCTCGAAGCCGGGCGGCGCTCAGCGGAGCGCCCGCTGGCCGCGGCGAGTGATCACGGCCAGGCGATCGCCGCTGTCAGAGCCATCGGCACACCAGCTGGCGCTGGCCGTGCTGGCTCTGGCGGGCTCGCCGGCCGGGCGCACTCGGGATGCCGGCGCGGTGCTTGCCCTTCGGGATCTTCTGGCGGAGCGTCTCGGCGATCCACGCCGTCACGGCGTCAGCCGCCGCGGCGTCGCCGCCGTAGCCTCCCGCGACGGCGCATTCGATGACGTGAGCGTCGAACGGGCTGTCGCCCTGGTCGGCCATGGCCGTCCTCACGGCTGCCGCGTCGAGCTCGCGGGCGAAGTGAGCCATCGCGGGCTCGTCGAGGTAGGCGGCGACGGACCGCGGATCGGTCCCCGCGAGTCCCCGTGCCGAGCGCAGCCGCGCGTCGGGCCACACCAGCCAGTGGCGTGCCGGCGCCGGCCCTGCGCTGCGGACCAGGCTTCCGATCGGCACGGGCCGCGGGCTGGCCGGGTCGAGGAGCGTTCCCGTCCAGGGATGCGGCCCGGCGACGATGTCGCTCAGCACGAGGGCGGGCTCGGACACCCACGGGTCCGGCGTCTCGTGCCGCACCGCGCGCGGGTCGGCGCCGGCCAGCTGCGCGAGCCGCCTGGGCGTGAGCCCGCGGGGTCTCACCCGGGTGTTCCTGAGCGGCCGTCCGGCGCGGCCGGCCGCGTAGTCTTCGGGGCGTGTGGGCGCACTCGGATGCAGTCCGAACATGGTTCGATACTCCCTTCTGAGCGGATGTGCCGGGGCTTCCGGCGGTTGCGTTACCTGGGGAAGCAGCGCCCGGAGACGGTCGCTGCGCCTGACGTTGCTGCAGGCACCCCATCTCCGTGAAGCTGCAGCAGCGCGTGTCGGCCGATCACGTGGTCGACGACCGCGATGCCCATCAGCGGGCCGGCCTGCCGCAGCCGCTCGGTCAGGGCGACGTCGTCGACGCTCGGAGTGGGGTCACCCTGTACGGGTGGTCGTGGAAGGGCACGATGGCAGCCGCGCAGTGCGTCGCCGCCGTCCGGAAGACCTCCCGGGGATGGACGAGGCTGAGGATCGCGAGCAGCTCCTCGTCGGCCAGCGCGCCCGCGCCGTGGCGCTCGAGCCGTTCGCGGCCACCAAGCCGCCGGCTGCCCGCGGCGCGTTCGTCCTGCGCCCGCTCATGCGCGGCTCCGCCGGCGCGCGATGCTCCGGCGCCACCGGCGCCGCGCGGCCCGCGACCGGGGCCTGGTCGGGCCGGGACGCTCGACCGGCTCGTTGGCGAGCCACTCGGCCACGCCTTGCGCCGCGGCGTGGTTCTCATGTCGGGCGAGCACGCGGCGCAGCGCCGCCACCGGGCTTCGCCCCGCCGCGGCCCGCAGCCGCGTGAGCGCGAGCCCGCCGCTGGCCGGGTCGTCGTCGATCCACTCGTCGTACATCACGGTCCCGGCGGGCGTCACGCGGTAGACGCGCCAGCCGCGCGCGTCCGCCGCGTCGGTCCGGGCGAGGACCGCAGACCCGATCGGGACGCACGGCGCCCGCCCGGGCCGGCCCCGTAGCGGGTTGCCGTACGCCGCCCCCGCGGGCGTCTCGGTCGCCTCGGCCGCGTGGAGGCGGCGCGTCAGCACCGCGCCGACCTTGATGCGGACCGCCGGCGCGCCGTCGCCGTCGCCATCGGGCTCCAGCCTGGCGTAGACGGGCCGCCCCGGCGCGTCTTCGCCGAGCTCGACCGCGAGCAGCAGCTCCGCCCGGGCCGGGACCTGCTGGGGGTCCAGCCGCACGTCGTTCATCGCTTCGCTCCTTTCCCTGGGTCGTGGGGCCTCTGCCCGATCGTGCCGTCCGTCTTGCCGCGCACAGCGCGGCAAACGAAAAGCGCGCATAGCGCGCGCGATTTTCCCGTGCCGGCCACCTGGGCGGAGGCGGCCGGGAGGGGTGGACCGGGGGCGAGGGGCAAGGGGTCGGGGTCACATGATGGATCGATGGTACCTGCCCGCCAGCTCCCCACCTGTGCACCCCGACGGGCCGTTTTCCGGAGGTCGGGGCGCGGCAGCCGGGGCTGCTGTCGCGACCTAGTAGGGCGCCCCGGCCGGCCTGGTCCAGCTCTCGTATGTCCGGTTGTCCTTGGCCTGCAGCTCGACGAGCTTCCAGCCGTCGTACTCGAGGCAGGCAGGCTCGAACAGCCAGCCGAACCGCTCGCTGATGTCGGTCCTGAACCAGCTGCCGGAGAACAGCGCCGCGGCGGCGATGCCCTCGAGCAGCAGGTCTCCCGCGACCTGGGCGTAGGCGTCGGCGTGCTCGTCCTTGTACGCCCGGTCGCTCGACCACATCCACCGCAGCTCGGGGACGGTCTTCTCCCTGATCCAGTCGAACGACCAACCGAGGCTGTGCTGCTTCTCGCCGCCGCGGGCCTCGCGGTACGCGGCCATGAAGCTGCGGCCTAGCAGCAGGGCGCGCATCGCCTCGCGCTCCGGCCTGTCCTCGGCGGTTCCCCACGAGGCGATCGTCGGCATCTCATCCTTCCTTGTGCTGGAGGTGCAGCCGCGCGGCCCGGATGGTCCGCGGGATGTAGGCGCCCGCGCACTGCGGGTCGAAACCTCGCGCGGCTGCAATCGTGGCTGCGATCGTGTGGTCGCCGGCCCCGGTCTCGAGCAGCCGGCACGCGATCGCGAAGTCCCGCCGGCTCCGGTCCGGATCGTCCCGGCGGCCGGCGGCCTCCTCTCCGGCCGCGGCCAGCTCCCCTCCCCCGCCGCGGCGTTGGCCGATCAGCGGCTCCACCGCGCGGGGAATCGGCGTGACCGCCGACGGCGACCTCGAGCGCAGCGCCGCGAAGAACGCCGGCCCGTCTCCGGCGCCGGCGGGAGCCCGGTTCGTCGTGCCGGGCAGATGGCCGAGCTGGGCGGCGCGAACGGCCCCGGCGTCCCCGCCGGCCTCCCGGGTAAGCAGCCGGGCGGCGGCGGCGCCGGCGGCGGCGTCGACCGGCGCGGCGAGCCTCAGCCACGCTTCGAAGACGCCCGGCGACGACTCGACGACCATGCCCGGGGCGGCCAGGCGGCCCAGCCCGGCCCGGGCCAGCGGGCCGGCGAGCACCCAGCTCGTCCTGCCGAGGGCCTCGGCCGGCCGGATGTAGCAGGAGCTGCCGGTCGCGTTGCGCGCCGCGAGCCACCCGAACGCCTTGCGGACCTCCGGCGCCGTCCACGTCTTGCGGAACGACATGCGCCCGGTCTCGTGGTTCAGGCAGCCGAGGTCGAACGCCGACACCTCCGGTGCGACGTCGAACGTCTCGAGCATCTGGGCGATCTGGCGCCGGCTCGCAGGGTGCATCCCGGCCGCTACCTCGTCAGCTCGGGCCCCGGGCGCGCCCGGTCTCGGGCCGGGCGGAACTGCTCCACAGGCTTCTCGAGCTGTTCGCGCTGACGCTGCTCTTCCCGCTCCCGCGCTTCGTCGCGCCGCAGAGTGTCGTGCCGCACGAGCACGTCCCAGTGGCGTTGCCACTGGCTGCGCTCGGCGCGCATCTGGCGGTCGAGACGCTGCGCATCGTCGCCGCACGCCTGCCGGATCGCGCCGTCCTCAAGGGTCCGCTTCCCCTTCTCGCCGGCGAACCGGCGGTAGCGAAGCGTCTGCCGAACCTGCTCCGCCGCCTCGAGGGACCGCTTCGCGATCCGCTCCGCGTCGAAGGCCGCCCGGTACCGCCGCGGCAGGCTGCCGGCGTAGTCCGCCGCGTGGACCGCCGCGGCCGGGCCAGCCTGACCCGCCGGGGCCAGCGAGCACGGCAACGGCTTCGGAACTGCCCGGCTCCCGCGAAAATCGGCTGCCTCGTACATCCCCCGGAGCACCCGCCGCCAGACGTCGATGCCGGAGACGTTGACATTCCCCGCCAGCGCCGCCGGGAGCCGTTTCTCCGTGATGTCCTCGAGGATCGCCCGGTCCCCGCCGGCGTCGGGCCAGCGCGCCTGGTAGCGCTCCCACAAGGTGGGCGCCGGGCGCGGCCGGAGCGGCGGCGGCGGCGAGGCCTCGGCCCTGGCCGGGGCGCGGGCGGCCTCGCGCTCGGGCGCGGCGTCGGGCCTGAGGCCGAGCCGTTCGAGTAACTGGCGCGCGCAACCCAGGAGCCAGTCCGCGATCCGGCGGATCCGGCCCGCCGGGGCGGGCGGCTGCGCGGGCTTCGAGCGCTCGCGCTTGCTGGCGGCCTCGCCGCGCCTGCTGGCGGCCGCCCGCGCCTGTTCGTGGGCCAAGGTCTGCCGCCGCTGCAACTCGATGTGCCGCTCGACCTCCGACCAGGTCGCGGCCGTCTCGCGGGGATGCTCCTCCTCGGCGCGGGCGGCGATGATGGCCGTCGCAACCTCGCGGGGCGGGAGGATGGCCGCCGGCTGCCGCGCCGGCGGCACGACCTCGGGCCGGCGCACCGGCGGCAGAACCCGCGGCGTCTCCCGCCGCGGCGGCAGGACCTCGGGAGCGGCTGTCGCCGGCGGCAGGACCTCCGGCGCTCTCCTGACGGGCGGCAGAACCTCGTGGGCGTCCGCCGCGGGCAGGACCTCGGGCCGGAACGGCGACGGCGCCGGCACCGGCCGAGGCGCGGGACGGCCGCGGCGGGCCTCTTCCCGTTCCCGCTCGAGCATCTCCGTCACCGTCAATCCGTCGTTGACCCGGGTGGCGATCTCGGCCACGGTCTGCAAGGTCCGCTCGCCTGGGATCGTCTCGCCCGGCGTCGAGACCGCGACCGTCTCGCGGATCGTCTCGCGGGTCTGCTCGACCAGCCGGGCGCGCTTGACCGCGCACAGCGCCGGTCCGAGGTGGTGCCCGGGGGCCTCGCTCGTCCAGTCCAGCTCGACGCCGCGGCCGCGGCAGACCTCGGACCAGATCGACTTGTGCCGCGACACCAGGTCCGGGCCGCCGCCGGTCGGGTTGTCCTGTTCGCGGTCGCGCTTGCGCGAGAACGTCAGCCCCTCGACGTGCCGCCCCGGATAGAGGACGTGCGCGTGGTGGTTCATCCCGCCCCGGTCCGGCTTGTGCAGCGCGAAGTGGACGACCGTGTTGTGCTCGGCCGCGAGCCGGTCGGCGTAGGCCTGGACCGCCTCCTCGGCCGCGCCGGCCTCGACCAGCTCGACCGGGATTCCCACCACGTCGTCGCGGCACTGCCGGCTGTTCTTGCGCTTGTCGACCGCCTCGATGCGGTGCGCCCACTTGACCGGGTCGCGCCAGCTCCGGTCGGTCCCAGCCGGGGCGGCCCAGCCGGTGGCGGCGATGCCCGTGCGGCGGGTGTAGTCGAAGCGCCGCGGCTCGCCGTCCGCGCCACAGATGGTGCTCTCGGCGGCCAGGCCCATGCGGTAGCACGTCGCGCCGGTGGCCGTGTGGCCCTTGCTGCGCGTCTGCACCATCGTGCGCATGAAGGCGTATGCCATCTCGTCGTCGCCTGCCGCAGGCTCGTTGAACGCAACGGCCACAGGCCGGCAAAGTGCGCCAGCACTTTGCGTATTGCGCCCCGTTAAACTGCCTCGCCCCGGCCCTACTGTACCGCAACCGGGCCTCGACCGCCAGCGCCGGACGCCGCGGTTGGCCCCGGTCCAACCCAGTGAAACCGGCGCTTACCGCCCGTCAGACCGGGTCTCCCCTCGGTCGTGTCACTTGTTTAACTCGTGGCTCGTGTGGTACGCGTTTACCGTGAGCGCCGACCGCGCCCTCCGCTTCCGGCTCGACCACAAAACCCGACGGCTCCTCGACAGACTCCGCGATGAAAGGCACGTCAACATCTCCTCGTGGGCCCGAAAGCACATCCAGAACGCCCTCCGGGTGGAGTTCCCAGACGAGTTCCAGGACCACGAAGACCGACCGGAAGAGACCGCCGGCGAGACGCCGGAACCGCACCGGCCCATCCCCGGATGGAAGCCCCGGAAGATCGGCAACGACGAGGCCGGCAGGGACGTGTGGGGCGCCGCACTCCAAGGACCCGAGGTCGCCCGGCTCCCCGACGGGCTCCGCGGAATCCAGATCATCGTCACGCCCGCCTCCACCGGCGTGCCCTGGACCACCGCCATCACGGAAGTCGTCTCGAGATCCAAGGACGACGTCGTCGTCCGGCATGCCGGCCGCCCAAAGAGATGACCGGTCCACCCTTGCAGGCGGGGAGGGGTATGGCTCTCCGCCGTGAGAGAGAACCTGGGGTTCCGCCGTCACCTCGCCGAACGCAGCCCGGCGAGCGGGCCCGACCCGCACAGCGGGGCGGGCGGGGTCGCGCGCACAGCGCGCCGACCTTGACCCCTCTCCCCGTGTGCGGGGGTCCGCCCGAACCCGCGTCTGTGCTCGCCTCGGCCGACGCCCCGGGGCGCGGAGGACGAATGCTCATGCCTGAGCGGCGATGGCGTGTCGCCACCGGCGGTGGCCGCGGCCGGTTCCTGATCGACGTCGACGACGGCCACGGGTTCCTCGTGCAGGCTGCACGCGTCGTCATCGCCGAGCGCGTCGACCGCGGCATCGCCACGCCCGCCGAGCGCCTGACCGTCACCGCCCTCGACGAGATGCCCGACGAGGACGACGACGACGCGGTGAGGGCCTGGGCGCCCTCGGCCGCCTTCCGGGACGCGGTGCGCTCATCGGCGCTCGCGACGCTGGCGCTCTACGTCGGCATCGTCGAGACGCTCGCCGACGATGCCGGCCGAGACGACGGCAGCGGCGAGACGATGCATTGACGGCGGCGGGCTCCTTTTGATGGTCTTGGAAAATTGAGTGGGTAGCCAGCCTTGGGCTGGCCCTCTACTTGCTGGTCCCTAACTACTTGCTCTGAACTACTTGTACGTTGTGGGGCCGTTTCACCTAGCCGATCCCGGAGTTGTGGGGCTGTTTCACCTAGCCGGTCCCCGGAGTTGTGGGGCTGTTTCACCTAGCCGGTCCCCGGAGTTGTGGGGGCCGTTTTAGTGCCGTGCCAGAGCGCGGCCGGCGTTGATCGCAGCTGTGACGGCGTCGGCGTCGTAGCGGATCCCGGCTCGGGCCGCCGCGGTCTTGACCGCCTCGGCTAGCTCGCCTATCTGGTCGGGTTCGAGCAGTTCCGGGCGCTCGGCGAGCGCCCGGAACACGTACCGGCGGAGCGCCGTGTGGTGGGTGTCGCCCGGCCGAGGACTGGCGGCGCCCTGTTTCCGCGCACCGATGACCGGCGGCGATGGACGTAGCTCGAGCACCCCGCGTGGTGTCCGGTACTCGAGCATCGGCCACGCAGTCCGCAGCTTCCGCAGTTCGCGCAGCACCTTCTTCCGGAAGTCGTTCACGGTTTCCCGATCGGTCTTGCCTGGGTTCACGCCGAACTGCCGGTAGAGTTGCCGCCAGGTCAACCGCAGAGGGGCTGCCAACCCGAAGAGCCGGTACGTCAGCCACAGGTACAGGTCGAGGCCGAGGGCGCTCCGCTTCATCGCTCGTAGGATGCGCAGGTCGAGCGGAACTGGGCTGCCGATGATCTCGGCGAAGAACTTCTCGCCGAGCTCGATCTTGCTCTCCCAGAGGACTGGGTCGTCGGGCCGGCGAGGGTTCCACCAGAACTCTCCCCGGTCAGCGATGCGCGATGCGACGAACTGCTCTCCTGCTTCATCACGGTGCGACAGCTCTACCGACGCGTGGAACAGTCGCTCCATCTGGTTCTGGAGGCGGGTGCGATCCCCGCGCTTCGAGCCGCCGCTTGGGTTGAGCCCGAGTTGCCGCATGAACTCGGACAGCGATCGCCCCAAGACGAGGGTCCGCGACTGCGTACGCACCGCCTCGGTGCAGACCCACGCCAGGAGCAGGCGCGGCAGCGTCCCGTAGGGCAGCTTCGAGCCGCCTCCGGCGATCAGGTAGAGCGTGAACGGGCCGTTGACGCGGCGATACTGCTGACGGTCACCCGGGTTCGTCCGCGGCAGGGTGCATAGCGCGAGCAGCCGCATCATGAACCCGGTGTCGGGTTCGCCGTCGCGGGCCTTGAGGAGCGCGTCGAGCTGGTCGTCGCGGGTCCAGTGGTGAAACGCTTGTGGGGTTGTCGCCACTGGCGCCGGCGTCCCGATGTACTCCCGGAACTGCTCGATCTCGCGCGCCTCCGCCCGCTTGCGCTCGAGCCGTGTCTCGCGGTGCTTCTGGTCGTTGTCGTGCAAGGTCATGGCGACCCCAAGCAAAAGCAGTCTGCTAGCTTGATAGCCCTATCTATAATGATAGTTGCTATCTTCTGCCGCGCTCCTCTATCAACCGCTTGAACGCTTCAATGCAGACGTCCTGCAAGGTCCTGTCCTCATCGACGGCGATCCGCCGCAGTTGCCGGCGCATGCTCCGCTCGACGCGTACGAGAATGCCCGCCCGTTTGTCGGCCCCGGACCCCACGTCCTCGCGGCCGCGTTCGGTTCCGCGTGCAGCCCCGTGAACAGCAGTTGCAAGATCAATGCTTGGCTTCGGCATGATGATGAATCCACTCGGCCAGTGCGGCCAACTCTGCAGCGGCCTTGCTGCCCGCTGCCCACTCCGTCGCGGCCAGGCCCGTGGTGAACGCGTGTTGATGATCGATGCGCTGATGCACCACCACCGGTACCGCCTCGACCCGGTAGCCTGCGATTGCGGCCCGCGCCTGACCCACCACGGGGTTGTTCACGGGCGCCGCGTTGATCACCACGGCCGTCGGTGTTTCCGCCACCCGTGTCAGGTCGATCGTCTCGCTGATGGCGTGCAGGTCGGCCGTGGACGGTCGGCACGGAATGATTGCCAGGTCAGCCGCACGAGCTGCCATCAGCGCTGCATCGGCTGCATGCGGGGCCGTGTCCAGGAACACGACGTGTGCACCACCCGCGCGGGCGGCGGAGAGCACCGACGCCAACCGCGCTGCCTGGGCGCTTGTGACCACCGGCGTCTCCGCTGTTCGTAGGTCCGCCCACTTCGCCGCACTCGCCTGCGGGTCTAGGTCGACCACAACCGCGGGGCGCCCGGCCCGTTCCGCTTCGACGGCGAGACCGCAAGCCAGCGTCGTCTTCCCGGCGCCGCCTTTCTGGCTCAGCAGAGCTACGGTGATCATGTTGCTATTATGATAGCACTATACATCTGATGCACATTACTGTGCTGCTAGCTCGACGCCTGTCCCTTGGGGCACTCCGGATGTAGCACCGTCGAGTTCGAACCGTGGTTCCGGGGCAGCCAGCGGGGGTTCGGTAAGGGACTCGCCCGGCCCCATCCCATAACCCCCTTTATGCCCCACGTACCCGTACATGAGCCCGCCTTGCATTCTGAACGACCGTTCACTAACATGGCGCACAGCGTGGCCGCCGCAAATCCTCCCAACCTGAGCGCCCGCCGCGAGATAGCGGGGCAGAGAGGGTAGCCGGGTGCCCGCGAAGCCGCGCTGGCTGCTCGCCATCCCGGACGCCATCCGCCAGCTCGAGGCGCGCGACGAGAACCTGCTGACCCGGCGCGACATCGAACGCCTCTTCGGCGTCTCGAAGGTGCGCGCCGTGCAGCTGATGACGGCCTTCGGCGCCCACCGGACCGGGCACCTGCTGACCCTCCCGCGCGCCGATCTCCTGCGGCAGCTCCGGAGGCACCGGAAGCGCGCCGCCTTCCGGCATGAGGAGACGCGGCGCGAGAAGGTCGTCACGGAGATCCGCAAGGCGCGGCTCACCGGGATCCGGGTCGCCGTGCCCGTCGAGGCGCTCGAGGCGCGCCTGGCGGGGCTGCCCGACGGGGTGACGGTCGAGGCAGACCGGATCGAGGTCAGCTTCGGCGGAGCGCAGGAGGCCGTCGGGCGGCTCTTCGCGCTGGCCCAGGCGCTCGTGAACGACTACGAGCGGTTCGAGGCGCTCGTCGGTGGGGGAGAGGCGGTAGGAGGGAAGGGAGAGGTGACGGGATGAGCGACGAGGTGGCGCTGGTCGAGCGGATGACCGCTCCGCGCCCGGCGACCGTCGAGGGGGGCGGGCCCCTGTTGCCGCGGCTCGTCGTCGACGCGGGGCCGGCGGCGGTGGGGAAGTTTCTCGAGTTCTTCGCGGCGCGGATCGCGAACCGGCGGACGCGGGCGGCCTACGGTCGGGCGGTGGGGCAGTTTCTGGCCTGGTGCGATGCGCGGGGGCTGCGGCTCGAGACGGTCTCGCCGCTGCACGTGGCGGCCTACATCCGGACGCACCCGGGATCAGTGCCCACGGTCAAGCAGCACCTGGCCGCGATCCGCATGCTCGGCGACTGGCTCGTCGTCAGCCAGGTCCTCGCGGTGAACCCGGCGGCGGCCGTGCGGGGGCCGAAGCACGTGGTGACGAAGGGCGCGACGCCGGCGGTGTCGCCGGCCGAGGCCCGGCGGCTGCTCGAGGCGATCGACACCGGCACGCTGGCCGGCCTGCGCGACCGGGCGCTCGTCTCGGTGATGCTCTACAGCTTCGCGCGGGTGAGCGCGGCGATCGGGATGCGGAGGCAGGACTACTTCCGGCAGGAGAGCCGGGGGTGGCTCAGGCTCCACGAGAAGGGCGGTAAGCGGCACGATGTCCCGGCCCACCATCGGGCGGCCGCGGCCCTCGACGACTACCTCGCGGCGGCCCAGCTCGAGGAGGCGAAGGCGCCGCTCTTCCAGAGCGTCGACCCCGCGGGGCGGCATCTGACGGGCCGGGCGCTGTCGCGGCGTCTCGTCCTGGCGATGATCAAGCGGCGCGCGGCGGCCGCGGATCTGCCGGCGTCGACCTGCTGCCACACGTTCCGGGCGACGGGGATCACGGCGTACCTGTCGAACGGGGGGACGCTCGAGCACGCGCAGCGGATCGCGGGGCACGCGTCGCCGAAGACGACGAAGCTCTACGACCGGACGGCGGACACGATCACCGTCGACGAGATCGAGCGCATCGTGATCTAGCGGCCTGCGCCTCGGTCGAGACCGCGGTCGCTCGGCGGTCTCGGGACGGTCGAGGTCCTCCGCAGTTCTGCGATGACTTGTCCGTGTTCGCCGCCCTTGAAGACGATCTCGAACACCTTCATGCTCATTCCCGCGCCCGCGCCCGCGTTGGGGCGACCGACATGCCCCGCTCCGCCCACCGCCGCACGAGCAGCTCTTCGAGCTGCGCAGCTGCCGCCGCGCCGATGTTCCACTTGGCGTCATCGCGCCCGCTGCGAGCTTCTCCGGCGGCCGGCAACCCGCTCCTCGATCTGCAGCGCTCGTCGAGGATGAATAGACGTTGTCCACCTGCCGCTTGATCTCCACCGGCATCAGAGCGAGCGTCTGGTCGCTGACCGTCCCCGCCGCTTCCAATCGCGCAGCATGCGTCCGACTTCGACCGCGACCTGGACGACCAGCAGCAGCGCCAGCGCGACGACGATGATGAGAACCGCGCCCAGGATGGCCATCAGCAGCCAACTAGCAGCACCCCAACACCCGCTCCGGCCACGAAGAATGCGACCGCGAGGAACAGGCCGACCAGCGCCACATCGTCGCCTCCCTGCTTCCTGCGATTCACCCCTGTCTCCTTCCGTCGCCGCCCACTCTACCCCCGTTGCGGTCAGCTGCGCCGCGACGAGTCCCCCGCTGCCGCTCTCCGTCCCAGATACGCCGCCCAGCTCATCCATCAGCAGTCACCGCCGCTCGAACGAGTCCGACCGGCGTGGGCCGCTTCGACCTTGTTCCCGACGACGCGCGCCAGCGCCGCCTCGATGATCTCACGCGGGTGGTCCGTCTCCTCGGCGACCATCGTCGCCGAGCATCCTCGCCGCGTCGAGGGCGGTAACGGTGCCGTCCACGGCCACGGACGGACCTGGTCTAAGGGCCGGCGCAAAAACAACTTCCGTTTTTTCGTTACATGGGTTCGATGGTGTAGTTCCATTTGGGCATTGAGCTGTCGGGTGTGATGCGTAGCTCCCGCATTTGCGTGTCGGTGACCTTGATGCCGGTCCTGTAGGTCTTGCGCACGAGATGCGCGCGCACGCGCAGTCCGGTGGCGGTGCGTGTGGTGCGCAGGTATTTCAGAATGGTCTGGTAGCTGTCGAGCGGGCGGGCGGCCCAGTTCTTGGTGATCTCGCAGAACAGGCGGTGTTCGATGGGGTTCCACTTCGACGTGGCCGGCGGGTAGTGGGCCACGGTCACGCGCAGGCCGTGGCGGTTGCAGAGGCGGTGCTGCAGGTTGAATTTCCAGGCGCGCGCGGTGCAACTGTTGCTGCCGCCGCCGTCGGCCAGGATCTGCAGGGCGTCGGCGTCGGGATAGTGGTTGCGGCCCTCGGTGCGCCACCATTTCTCGATGCAGTCGACGGCGAACGCCGGGGTGTCGGCGGTCTGGCCGACGAAGACGGTGCCGGCGTTGGCCCGCGGGTCGTAGATGCCGTAGGGGATGGCGAGGCCCTCGGCATCGGAGCGGAAGTCGTGGTCGTTGACCGGTTCGGGACTGCGGTCCCACTTGGCGCCGGGATTGAGGAACGTGCCGACGAGTTCCTTCTTCTTGGTATCGACGCTGATGACCGGGACGTTGTTGGCGGCGCAACGCTCGCGCAGTTCGGTGATGTGTCGAAACTGGTCGTCGCGCCTCGGATGCGAGGCCCCGGCGAGCTTCTTGTGGTTGACGCGCAGCGAATAGCCCATCGCCTTGAGCAGTCGAGCGACCGTCTGCGGGCAGACGTCGATGCCGAGCGCGCACAGTTCATCGGCGAGCTTGGCGGTCGTACGGCGTGTCCACTTCAGGCCGCTGACCGGGTCGCCGGCCGTCTCGTGCTCCATCAAGGCTTGGATGGCGGCGATGACTTCCGGCGTTTTTTTTCCGTCGACCGCCGTCCGCCGCCGGCGCGCCGCACCCGGTCGACCTCGACGTCACGCTCGGCCAGTTGCCGCCGGCCCGCAGCGACCGTCGACGGGTCGATGCCGAGCAGTCGGGCGATGCGCCGGTCACCGCCCCACCCGCACTTGAGCGCTTCGAGGCCGGCGAACAGGCGCCGCTGCCGCTCGTCGAGCAGGCTGGCGAACAACACGATGGCGGCGCGCAACTCGTCGGGCATCAGGTCGGCGTCGGGTAGGGGTTGTCCCAATCCGGGCGTGGCCAGCAGCAGGCGTCTGGCGCGCACTTGGTGCGTCTGGTGCGCACGGTCGGCCGCGCAGTAGAGGAACTGGCCGGCGAGCTTGTGCCGTGTCAGCCGCCCGTCATCGACGAGCTTGCGCAGCGCGTCCCGGGTGCCGACACCGAGCAGGTTGTCCAACTCTTCGGCGACGTGTCCGGCCTCGGCGTGATTGACGAACGTCTCGGCGGTTGCGATCAGGGTGCCGGCGCGGGAGAAGCGGACCCCGGCGAAGGACCACAGGCCGCGCTCGTCGAAGTGGGCGAGCTGGTCGAGGGTGTAGTAGCCGCCGCGATGCGAGTAGCTGGTGCGGGCGTCGATGTCCTTGAGCTTGCGGAACGCGGTGCGCCTGCTGGCGCGGGCGCCGAGCGCGGCCATGACCTCGGCCAGCGAGGCGATGGTCTGGTTGCGGAGCAGGGCGAGGATCGTGTCGGCGGAGAACTGGATTGGTCTCATTATGGCACCATTGCGGACTCCTATTCCCGCAATGATGCCATAACCAGAACGGGCTGCACCTCTCAGAATCCAGAAAATATCCGTCCTGGCAGGACTGGTCGCCGATCACGAGAGTTGCGACGCCGGTGTGCTCTACTGCGAGACTACAGGAGCTTCTAGGAAGTTATTTTTGCGTGGACCCTAAGAGGGCTCGTCCGACGACGGCTGCAACGTCCGAGCCTGGAGCAGCCGCACGAGACGGCGGCACAGAAGGTTGTGAGCCCGGTGCAGGCGAACCGCCACGTTGGATCGGGAGATGTGCAACTCACTTGCGACCTCGGCAACGGGGCGTTCGTCGAAATCCCGAAGACGCACGACTTCACGTTACGTCGGGGGCAGATGGTCGATCGCCTCCAACAGAATCCGCAACAACTGGCAAGGATCCGCGTCTACTGCTGACCGTCATTGCCCCAGCCGCAGCGGACTCACTTGCCCGCGCTCCTTGTCGAGATAGGCGGCCCAGTCGTCCATCAACTGCCGGCGACGCCTCGGGAGCGAGCCCTCAACGCTTTGTCTTGCCTCCTGAATGGCCACCCTGCCACGACCCACATGAACGACTGCACGTCGATCAGGTCTCGGGCTCCGAGAGGACGGAGCCGCTCCAGCAGTCGATTGCTGAGGATCAACAGCCGGTCGTAGGTGTCCCACTTCGGACGCGCAGAATACTCTAGATCGAACGTGAAGGCTTCAGCGATCCTCTGAGTCTGCATCGGCTTGAGGAACATGTGGCCGTCAGGCTTTGCCAGGAACGGCAGAATCGTCACGACGGGCCAGGTCAGCACCCGCGCCCTTCCAGGGTCCGCTGGCAAACTCCCCGTGGCTTCGACGAGCCCGGAGAAGGCTCGCTCATCGCCCTCGTCCACCAGCCTTAGAACTGCCTCGCCGAACGCTTGCGCGGCCCGCCGGTCTCTGCGGAGGGCGTCGTTCACTGCGATGAGCTCCTGAGGTGCCAACAGGTGCTTCGCGGGGCTGAGGCCGATCAGCGTTTTGAGCATGTCCGCGAGAGCGTCCAGCGGTCCCTCCGCGACGATGCGCCGGCCATGGAGGCTCAGCAACTCCTCCGCGACCCGACGGTGGGCCTTCCACTTCTTGTTCCGCTCCTGTTTCAGATAGCGCGGGTCATCGAAGGCACGTGGGAAGTCCGCGACGAACCCGTCGATCGCCTGCTGTTCGGTGATGCGGAGGCTGTGCGGGGGGTCGACTCTGCCGTTCCGGACCATCGGAGGAACGTGATCCAGCGCCGTGTCTGACTGGTTCTCGGCCACCGTCAGCACTGCCACGCGCCGATTCAACTGCTTGACGGCGTCCTTCGGCGTGCCCTCAATGTCCCTGAAGTAGACCCAGGCATCCTGTGGGTCCAAGTGGACTACCTTCCCGAGGCCCCACGTCTTGTGGGTCACGATCAGCCCGATTGACAGGCTCTCTGCCGCCATCGACGTGAGTCTCCTGATCTCCTGATCTTGACTTGGCGCACGAGATCGGATGGCGCTCCGAAGTGTATCCTGTCAAGGCCGTGTTGATCGGCGCCCTACGAAGCGTTCGCCATGTGTTGGCGTTCATAGCCGTCCGCATTGGCCGCGGAGGAACCGCGAATGCGGTTTGACTCGCCGGACGCCGTTGTGGCACCCGCTTCGCACACCGGCTTGGCGACCATCGCACCGCCCGGCGGCATCGTTCCCGGATCCGCCTCGCGCCGGGTACCGTGGCGCTCAGGATCCTGCCGGCGCGGCCGCCGGGCGGCGGCAGTACCGCGGTCGGAACCATCGCGGCGACGCACCGTACGTCCGTGCGGGGGTCGAGGGGGCGGCGCCCCCGCGCCAGCCGGCCTGCTTCTGTTCGACGACGCGCCGAGCCGCGTCGGCAAAGGTCGGAACGCCCTCGACAACCGACCGCGGCCGTCGAGGAAACCCCCGGGGTGGAGGCCGTTACGTAACCGAGTACAATAGTCCCGTGGGCATGACCAACGCCGAGCGCCAGCGCCGATACCGCGAGCGCCGCGCCGCTGGCGAGCCGGTCCGCACCGTCGTGCGGCCGAAGGACCGCCGACCGCGGCCGAAGCGGTGGGCCGATGCCGTCGACCAGCTCCGCACCCTGCAGGCCGAATACGAGGCTTGGCGCGACCAGCTGCCCGAGTTCCTGGCCGACTCCAGAATCGCCGAGCTCCTCGAGGGCGTGTGCGACGTCGACCTCGAGGCCCTCGACGTCGAGCTGCCGCGGGGGTTCGGACGCGACTGACCCCCCCTCCCGGAGAATCCGACCTGATGCTCGACACGCACGCCGTCGCCCGGTCGCTGACCGCCGCCGACTTCACGCCCGCTCAGGCGGACGCCCTCACGGACGCTCTCCGGCTGGTCGTCGAGCAGGGCGAGCACGTCACGTCCGACCAGTTCAAGGCCGGCTTGGCCGAGATGCGTACCGAGATGCGTACCGAAATCGCGGAGGTGCGCACGGAGATCGCGAACCTCGATACGCGGTTGTCGACCCATATCAGCACCACGGAAACCCGCTTGACCTGGCGCATGCTCGGCATCGCCGGGCTCGTCATCGCGGCGCTTCGCCTGCTTGGTTGAGGGGAAAGCCTGCCTCGGTCGCCGCGGCCGCGGTGGACAGGGGGCCGTCGCGCCGAAAGCCGAGGGGTACCGTACCCATTCCGCCTTCGGAGAGGAGCTCCTGAACACCATGATTCCGGACTCGCAGTCCATCATGCTTCCCCTGCTTGAGTTGGCGGGGGACAACAGGACCCACCGGTTCCGAGATGCAGTCAACGTTCCTGGGGCGACCGCTTTCGTCTCACGGACGACGAGAAGCGTGAACTCATGCCCGATGGTCGTCGAACACGGCTTTACTACCGTGTCGCGTTTGCGCGCAGGCACCTGAAGCTGGCTGGTCTGCTGGAGGATCCCGGGCGTGGAGAGTTCCGCATCACAGAACTCGGTCGGCGCGTTCTCAATGACAAGCCCGAGCGATTCGATTTCGAGTTCGTTCGGCAGCTCACGGGGCCGCCCGACACCACCGAAGAGCAGTCGTTGCCGGCAGCAGAGGAACCACCGACCCCGACCGTCACGCCGGAGGAAGCTCTACAAGACGCCTACGAGACCCTGCGAAACAGTCTCGCCGCGGACCTCCTCGACCAAGCCAAGCAGTCGTCTCCTTCAATTCTTCGAGAGCCTCGTCGTCGATGTGCTCGTGCGCATGGGCCGCACAACTGCCGTTTTGCGGACCCGGCAGGTGTTCCTCCGTCACACCCGCCGGGTCGGGTCGCTCCCCTCCAAAGTGTCCCTGCGGGAAGGTTCGTGCACGGGAGGCGGAGGCACTCAGGGAGGCCGGCGGCCGAACTTGCGTTGCCCAAACGCCATACTGTTGGCGCCTGACGCGCAACATTCTCGCGACCGGGATTGGCGGCGCACATGCGCAACAGAAACTGACGTGCCGCATTCGCTGCATTTCGAGCCACACAAGGCCGCGTCGTGATCGACGGGCTGCTGTTCCTGGCGTTCGCCGCGCTCGCCGTCGTCGGCGGGCTGATAGTAACCGTCGCGACCTACCACGCGCTGGCGCTATTCGGAGGTCGGAGAAGTCGAAGATCGGAGAGTGAACGGCGCGACGACGAGAAGAAGCTGCGCGCCGCCGCTCTTCTCAGAGCGGAGGCGGCTCGGCTGAAGACAGCAGCCGACGTGTTTTGCGCTCTCGACCTCGCTGTAGAGGAGTTGCCCCTTGACGTGAGGCGAAAGCTCGATGAGCAGGATGCCGAAATCTTCCAGGGCCGTAACAAGCACGCGGCGCTCGACCGAGCTGAGACTCGCTGGCAGGAACTCTTGGACCAAGCATCGAGCCTCGATTGGGACGTGCGCTGCCGGAAGGCTGTCCGTGACGAGCCGGTGGGCGTGGGCGACCACATCGTAGCTTGGGCCTCAGTCGCGTTCCTTGCGGTCACGTTCTACTGGCCGATCGCAATGCTGGTGGCTGCCGCGTGCACAGCTCTCGGCATCGATTGGGCGCCGCCGGGGTGGTGAATCGCGACCGGCGGGCCTCGGCTGGGGCTTGGCTTGGAGAGGGCGCGGCGGGGGCCTGCTCGGCGCTGGTGGGCGGGCCGCAGTTTTCTGATTCGGCCGGACACGGGAGGGACGCAATGAGCGGTGAAGTGGTGGCGATCGTACTGACTGGGGCCGGCGTGCTCGTCGGCGTGTGGCGGCTGGTCGAAAGCGTGCGGCGTGACTTGGCCGGGGTTCTGCACCGAGAGATCGGCGCTGTACGGGACGACATTCGGGCGCTGAACGGCCGCATCGATACCATCTTGTTGGCCGGCCGGGTGGCGGCGCGTGAGGAGGGATAGGCGATTGGCTCGTGCGGGCGGGGCCCACCGCTGGTGCGGGGTCTGCTCTCTGACCCTCTCACCCTGCGCCGATCTGTGCGAAGCGCCTCCTGCGACCGATGACGTAGCCGGCGGCTTGCGCGCGCCTGATCGCCGCGCCTCCGCCGCGGGAGTCTGATACGATAGTGGCGCTGGTACGGCATTCTACGATTTGTCTGCTCGGCGGCGGACTCGCCGAGAACGCACGGCTCGACGTGGATGCGCTGGAGGTCGGATGTGAGTAGTATGCGGTGGTCTGGAAATCGCCTGACCCAGCGGATCCAAGGTCACGAAGAGGAATTGGGATACATTGAGCTCGAGTCGGACTCGAATAGGTGCGTTTTGTGGCTAAAGGACACGTTCGGTGTCGCGAACACCACTGGCGCGCACATCAGGGTGCATGAGTACCCTTCACTAGAAGTTGCTAAATCAAGGGCCTTAACGTCACCATCCGTGTTCAATTGGCACCTCATGTGGATGCGAGGTGTCGTGAAACGAGAGGCGGAGCCGCCGCGTCGCCCGAGGTTCCCGCGCTGGCCGACGCTTCCCCACCGGCCGCTGCGATGGATCGGGGAGCAACTGTTGCGCACCTGCCTGGCGGAAGCTGTCCGTCAAATCCTGGATGCTCTGTCCTGGATGTTCCGCCGCTGGACTGCACAGGCCGGTGTCCGATAATCTGCTATTCCGTGTGCGCCGTGACAAGGCGCTGTTCCTCAGCGGGTGCGAATCCCGCCCGGCAACGGTCGCCCCAGCCGGTAGCAGTCGGAGCGGACGATGAAGATGCGCCGGCAGATGCGGCAGTGCCGACAGGTCCAGGACGAGTTCGGGTATCGATATCGATTCGCGATGCCGGCGCAGGGCGTCTTCCAGGCGGTTGGCCTGCGAGGGGACGTTGTCGATCACGAGGACCGGTGTGGGCTCGGTGTCGTCGGCCGCCGCCCAGCGGCGATCCTGCTGGTAGGTCCCGCCCTCGTAGACCGCCGGCTTGACCGGGCCGCCGGGACCAGCCAGCGGCGCGGG
Source organism: Vicinamibacterales bacterium (assembly GCA_963663815.2). Classification (GTDB taxonomy): domain Bacteria; phylum Acidobacteriota; class Vicinamibacteria; order Vicinamibacterales; family UBA8438; genus JAJEEA01. Next base: position 44,926 of record CBDIOF010000002.1, read on the forward strand.
CTGCGTGTCGATCCGGATACGGCAGCAGCATCAGGCCGCGAGTCCTCGATGCAGGTCGCCGAACCTCGTTGAGACGCGCCAGGCCGAGTCTAGATTCTCCGGGCCTCGCGCCCGGCGTTCCCGCGAGCGTCACATGGCTTTGGTCCTGAGGCCCGATGATGGTTGGTCGAGCTGTGTGAATGGCAGTTGGGTGTCCAGGCCCGGTCGACGAGGGCGTTCAAGAAGCCGTTGTCGGCGGACCAGAGACCGTTTTGTATGAAGGTGGAGGCCTAGAACATGCGGACCGATGCGCGCGGCAACAGTTCTCTGGCTCCCAGCAGCGAATCGGGCGCTGATCCTCACTCCGGTCCTCGCGTAGGGAAGTACGACGAGATCGCCCATTGGCTCACCGACGGCTACTGGGAATTCTGGGCGCAGGGATTCGGGGGATACGGCGGGCGTCAATCCCTTGACGTTACGCCCGGCGACACTCTGACCGCTGACATCACCGCTCTCACGACAGAGGGGCAGCTCCTCGCCCGGGGAGCGCTCGAGGCTTGGACCAACGTCACTGGAATCAAGTTCCGGCTGGTGGCCCGCGACGCCGACATCACCTTCGATGATGATGAGCCTGGCGCCTTTGCCCGGACCGACGTGAGTCCGAGCGGTGAAATACTTAGGGCACACGTGAACGTTTCCGTCGACGTGCTTGAATCACGAGGGACCACGTTCGACACCCATGCCTTCAGCGCCTACATCCATGAAATAGGCCACGCCCTTGGGCTCGGCCACACGGGCTACTACCCTAGAGACCCTGACAACCCGGCGGCCACGTTTCCAGACGACGTCAAGTTCCTGAACGACTCCTTGCAAGTGTCGGTGATGTCGTACATACCCCAGCACCAGAACACCTACATCGACGCGAGCTACGCGGAAGCCGTCACACCTCAGATCGCGGATCTCGTCGCGATTCAAGATCTATACGGTGTGCCCGACACCGCCAACTCTGGCGACACCGTGTACGGCTATGGCAGCAATGTGGACAGCTACCTCGGCAGGCTTTTCAAGGCGATGAGCGGTGAGAAGCCGGACGCGGCCATCTATGGAGGCGGTCCAGTCGCGCTGACGCTCTACGACACCGGCGGAGACGACACGCTTGACCTGCGATGGGACGCCGTCGACCAGCGGGTCGACCTGCGTCCAGAGGGGATCTCGGACGTTTTGGGCCTGACCGGCAACTTCGTCATTGCCCGAGACACCGTCATTGAGAACTTCGTCGCCGGGTCGGGCAACGACGAGGTGACCGGCAACGACGCGGCGAACCGTTTGGAGGGCCGCGCCGGCAACGACACGCTCCGCGGAGGGGCTGGTGCGGACAGGATCGAGGGAGGCGACGGGAACGACCGGCTCGACGGCGGGCCGGGTGCCGACGCGATTGATGGCGGCGCAGGCCACGACCTGCTGTGGTACGAGGGCTCCGATGCGGGCGTGAGCGTCAGCTTCTTGACCGGCACGGGCAGCGGCGGTCACGCCTCGGGCGACAACTTCGAGAACGTGGAAGGGGTCATCGGCTCGCCGCATACCGACACACTAACGGGCGGCGCCGGCAACGATTGGCTCGCCGGCAAGGGCGGCGACGACGTGCTCGCGGGTGGTGCGGGCAGCGACAACCTCGTCGGCGGCGCGGGCGCCGACGCGATGGACGGTGGTGCAGGCCACGACCGCGTGCTGTACGGGGGCTCCGATGCGGCGGTAGTTATCGACCTGTCGGCTAGAACGGCGCGCGGCGGTGACGCCGCGGGCGACACTCTCGAGAACGTCGAGGAGGTCGTCGGCTCGGCGTATGCCGACACGCTGACGGGCGGCGCCGGCAACGATTGGCTCGCCGGCAAGGGCGGCGACGATGTACTCGCGGGGGGTGCGGGCAACGACAACCTCGTCGGCGGTTCGGGCGCCGACGCGATGAACGGCGGCGCGGGCCATGACCGGCTGTGGTACGGGGCGTCCGATGCGGGAGTAGCCATCGACCTGTCGGCCGAGACGGCGAGCGGCGGCCATGCTGAGGGCGACACGTTCGAGAACGTCGAGGGGGTCGGCGGCTCGCGGCATGCCGACACGCTGACGGGCGGCAGCGGCAACGACTGGCTCGGCGGCAATGCCGGCGACGACGTGCTCACCGGCGGGGCCGGCGCCGACCGACTCGAGGGCGGCGCCGGCGGAGACACCGTGTCCTACGCCGGGTCGGACGCGGGGGTGAGGATACTGCTCCGCACGGGCGCAGGCACAGGCGGCCACGCTCAGGGCGATGCCCTCGTCGGCATGGAGCACCTCGAGGGCTCGCCCCACCCAGACACGTTGATCGGCAACGGTGGCGCGAACCGTCTGTCGGGCGGCGCGGGCAACGACCGGTTGTTCGGCGACTGGGGCGACGACACGCTCGAGGGCGGGGCAGGCAGCGACCTACTCAACGGCGGCGGCGGTGCGGACACGGCGTCCTACGTCGGGTCCGATGCGGGCGTACGGGTGCACCTCGGCACCGGTGCGGCCACGGGCGGGCATGCTGAGGGCGATACCCTCCGCGGCATCGAGCACCTCGAAGGCTCGGCCCACGCTGACACGCTCGCCGGCGATGGTGAGGACAACCGGCTGTGGGGCGGCGCGGGCGCGGACCGAATGGACGGCGGCACTGGCAACGACTGGCTGTCGTACGCCGGGTCGAACGCGGGTGTGACCGTCTACCTCGGCAACGGGACAGCCAACGGCGGGCACGCCGAAGGCGACACATTCAGTAATGTCGAAGGAATCGTCGGCTCTGAGTATGCCGACAACCTTTGGGGCAGCAGTGGCAACGACACACTTACCGGCAACGGTGGTGACGATGATCTCACTGGTGGCGCAGGCGCCGACCGAATGGACGGGGGGGACGGCAGCGACGCGGTATGGTATCACACATCTGATGTGGGTGTAGCTGTCGACCTCTCAACCGGTACGGCGAGCGGCGGACAGGCCGAGGGCGACACCTTCGAGAACGTCGAAAGGGTCAACGGCTCGGACCACGCCGACGTCCTCACCGGCGGCCGTGGCGACGACAGTCTTTGGGGGCGCGGCGGCAACGACACGTTAGGCGGCGGGGAGGGCGACGACTGGCTGGACGGTGGCGAGGGCGATGATGTGTTCCGTGGCGGAACCGGCGACGACGAGCTGGACGGCGGCGCGGGCGCGGACGTGCTCGACGGCGGGGATGGTCGGGACACGGCCCGCTACGACTTTTCCGACGCGGGCGTAACGATCGACTTGGCGATGGGCACCGGGGCGGGTGGGCACGCCGAGGACGACACGCTGACGGGCATCGAGAACCTGAACGGTTCCGCGCACGCCGATCACTTCACGGGCGACGACGGGGACAACTGGGCGTGGGGTGGGGGTGGCGACGACACGCTACGGGGCGGCGCAGGCAACGACTATTTGAACGGCGGGGACGGTGAAGATCTACTCATCGGTGGCGAGGGTGTCGACACGTTCGTTTTCGGGAACGGCGATAGGGTCACGGACTTCCAGAACAGCAGCGACTGGATCGACATCCTTGCCCTTGATCATATCAACACCGAAAGTTTTGGGACGAACGTTGCGATTCGCCAAAACGGAGATGACGTTGAGATCCAAATCGGCGACGCTGTACTTACACTGGCCGGTGTCAGCGCTGCCGACGTCACGGCGGACGACTTCCTTTTTGCCTAGCCGAGACCACCTGCCCGACCGTCTGCAATGGTCAGGCGGTCGGGTAGGGCTGGGTGATGCCGCAGCCGCCAGAGCGTCGGCGCGCTCTCGCGCACCAGCAGCGTGAACGCCGCCCTCAGTAGTAGGCGGCTCCGGAAACCCGGACGCCATCGAACCCGTCGGCCGGGCGGCCCTCGTGACGATCTCGGCGATCGGGCCGCCCCGGCTGTCGGTGATGCTGATCGGGGTTCCGCGCGGGTCCTCCGCGAGCGCGGCAACGTCGGGTCCGTCGAGCACGGCGCCCTAGCCGTCCACGAGCTTGTAGGGTTTCCAGCCTGGCGATGGGGTTCGATGCGGATCTGTAACACGCCTGTACGAAGCATGACAGGACACAGTAGCATGCGCTGGGGGTCGAGGTGTTCAGGTTGGCCTGATCGAGTCACGCCGGTGACAACATCGCCACCGCTCGCGCTGATTCGGATTGGGCTATGCTGTCGGCATTCGCCGCTATTGCGACGGATTTGCGGATAGGAACTAACGATGACCGACGCTGTAGCACTCCTGCAGGCACACCGAGCTGAGTTGCTGGACAGCATCTCTCGGATCGACGCGGCAATTGCCGCGCTTGGCGGGCCGAGCCCGTCGTCGGCGAAGGCGACGACGGGTCCTCGGCGGCGGCGCAAGATGTCGGAGCAGGCGCGGCAAGCCACGTCGGAGCGGATGAAGAAGTACTGGGCCGCGCGCCGGAAGCAGAAGACGGCGGCCGGGAGCGGTAACGCGGCGGCGGCCGTCGAATAGGAGGTCGTGGCGGCATGGCCTCTGCGAGCGGTGTGTCGAGCGCGAGGAGGTCAACCGGTGCGCGGTAACGGTCCGGGAGTCGACGCCGGCCGGACAGACTTGGCCCGCCGGGTGGTCTGTGGGTTGTGGCCGGGCACGCCGCAGGCGACGGGGTGCGGCTGGCGCGGTCGGGTCGGCGACCTGCGGCCGGCCGGCACGTTGCTTCACTGCCCCGAGTGCGACCGCCCCGCCTGGCGCTTCGAGGATGACGACGCCGGCGGCTACGCCGGACCCCAAGGGTGAGGCGGCGTCGCGGCTCCGGCCTTGACGCGGCCGGCGGAAGCGGCCTCGTGGCCGGCGCGTCACGGTTGCGGTAAATTGAGGCGCTGGAACTTACCGAGGCTGGAAATGGCATGAATCGGACACCCGCTCCGGTCTGGCGATTGGTGGTAGCTGCGGTTGCTGTCAGCCTTGCGGCGCTAATTGCGGGCCTTGGTCTGGGCATGCTGCTGCCTGGGTGTTAGGGATGAAGGTGTTGTGAACGAGCTTCCCTCGGTGCGCCTGACGCGGCGGTTCCTGGCCTTGTGCCTGAACTACGGCTCGATACGTTCTGGAGTGCGCGTGGTGGCCGTCGGCCGGAGCACCGGCGTGGCGGCGTTGCCCGAGAGCGACAAGTGGGTGAATTGGGACGCCATCGAGATGCAGGCGGCGGTCGACTACCTCGAGCGCAAGTGCGGCGGTCGGGTCCCCGATACCGCGACGCTCGCGGACCTGGTTGATGAAGCCGAGCGGCTGGCCGGCGATGGCCGGCGGCGGCGCTTCGACGAGGCCCGCTCGGCCGGGGCGCCCTCCCAACCGCGCGGCCGCGGCCTGCTGCTCTCTTCTCCGGATGGGTCGTCGCTGGACGCCGAGTGAGGACACGGCCGTGCGTCTGGCCGCGGCGCTCGACTGGGAGCACGGCGGCGAGCGGCTGCGGGAGATCGCGTGCCGGCTCGGCCGCACCGAGGCGGCCGTCCGCCAGCGCGCCTCGCGGCTCCGCGCCGCGCAGCTCGACGGCCCCGTCGAGCGCCGGGGCGACGACGGCGGCTGGGCGGGTGGCCACTGAAGCCGGGCGGCGGGAAGCGCTTTACGAGGCGCCCCCCACCACGCGCAGCGGCCCCTGCCGGCGTTCGCCGCGCGCGGCCGCGTCCTGCTGGTCGACGAGCCGCCGGATGCCGGCGGCGGCGCCGTGCGGTCTGACGACGGCCTCGTCGGGGGTCGGCGCCAGCCCGCGCGCCTGGCGCTCGCGCGCGTGCCGGACGGCCGCCTCGACGGTCTCGCCGGCGCCGAGGATCTCGCCCGTCTCGTCGCCGTCCGGATACCACCAGGCGACCCAGCCGCCGGGCTCGGCCTGCCGCACCACGAACCGGGTCGCCCTGCTCATCGAACCAGCACCAGCACCACCGGCCGGACGGCCGCGCGCAGCATGATCGCGTTATCGTTGCCGTCGCCGCCAGCCTGTAGAGTAGTCGGCGGCGCGTCAGCCGGACTGTAGTAGGGCCTGGAGCCGGCCCGCGGCGCTGCCCAGCGCGGCGGCGGCCTCGGCGTCGCCGGCCCGCTCGGCGGCCAGGACCAGGCGCTGGAGGCTCCGCACGAGGGCCGCCCGGCCGCCGGGTTCGATGGTGTCGGGGTGGGGGGGCAGCTCGTCGCCGCGCACCGGCCGCAGGTGCATCAGGCCGCCCGCCGGTTCGCTCAGGTAGCGGCCGGCCGCGTCGACGGCTTCCTGCACGGTGGCGCCGATGGCGACCGCCGTGGTGCCGCGGTAGACGACCCAGCCGTTCACCTGGAGGCTCGCCGGCTGACGGCCGGCGCTGGAGTTGGCCAGCCGGCCCGCGCCGGCCGCAGGCGGCGTCTTCCGCTTCCCCCGCTTGAACATCGACATCCCCACCCAGCTTACCCAGCGGCGGGTCCGCGCGTCAGCCCCGTTCCGTCTCGCCGCACGCCTCACCCGCCGGCGTCGAAGCACCGCGCGACGGCCCCGTCCTCGACGGCGATGGCGCTGGCGTAGCGGGCCACCATGTGGGGGCTCTGCCAGCCGCCGGCCTGCTGGACGGCGGTGGTCGACTCGCCCCTGCGGACGAGCTCTGCGGCCAGCCCACGGCGTCCCGAGTGCGACGAGACGCCGTCGAGGCCGGCCAGATCCGCGAGGCGCTGGATGCGCCGGTTGATCTGGGCGGGCGAGAGCGGGACCACGCGGCCGGCGGCGCCCGGCGCGGCCGTCTCGCGCAGGGCCGCGACGGCCGCGACGGCCGCGGCGAAGCTGCCCACGAGCAGCCGGTGGTCCTCGCTGGCGGCCTCGGGGTTGGTTTTCGAGGCGCGGACGCGCACCTTCAACTGCCCGCGCCACGCCGCGGCGGGCGAGACGTCGCTCAGCACGAGGGCGGGCTCGGGCACCCACGGGTCCGGCGTCACGTGCCGCACGCCGCGCGCGGGTCGGCGCCGGCCAGCTGCGCGAGCCGCCTGGGCGTGAGCCCGCGGGGGCCTCACCCGGGTGTTCCTGAGCGGCCGTCCATCGCGGCCGGCCGAGTAGTCTTCGGGGCGTGTGGGCGCACTCGGATGCAGTCCGAACATGGTTCGATCACTCCTTTCGACGAGAGAGGTGCCGGGGCGACCGTCGCCAAGCCGCCCGCCCGCCGAAGCATGAGAGGCGGGTGCCACGACGGTGGCCGGTTGTGGACGGACGCCAGCGTCCGTCCCGTCACAGGAACCGCCGTCGACCACGATCCAGACCTCGCCACCGTGCCGACAATTCTGCACGCCGGAGGACGACCGGGTACAGTGAGCGAGGTTGGCACGGGATGTTGGTGCTGACCGACCCCTGCGAGCCGATTGGCGCGCCGCTGCGCAGTGATGGAGACGAGTGACAGCATGGCGCTCACCAAGATCGATTGGGCGTTGCTCGTCCTGACGCTCGCGGCCCCGATCGCCGTCGGCATCGCGCATGGACGTCGTGCCGGTCGCAACCTCTCGCAGTTCTTCCTGTCGGGCCGGAACCTGCCCTGGTGGCTGGCGGGAACATCGATGGTCGCGACCACGTTCGCGGCGGATACCCCGCTTGCGGTTACGGGCATCGTGGCGGCCAGCGGCGTGGCCGGCAACTGGCTGTGGTGGAACGCGGCGCTCGGCAGCGTGCTCACCGTCACCTTCTTCGCCCGGCTCTGGCGCCGGGCGGGCATCCTGACCGATGTCGAGTTCGTCGAGCTGCGCTACACGGGACGGGCCGCCCGCGTGCTGCGCGTCGTCCGTGCGCTCTACCTCGGGCTCCCCGTCAACTGCCTCATCATCGGCTGGGTGAACCTCGCGCTGGCCAAGGTGCTGTCGGTCTCGCTCGGGTGGGACCGGCTGACCGGCGTCCTGGTGGGGCTTGCCGCCACCGGCGGCTACGCCGCGCTGGCCGGCCTGCGGGGCGTCGTCGCGGCGGATCTCGTGCAGTTCGTGATAGCGCTGCTCGGGGCCGTCGCGCTGGCCTGGTACGCCCTGTCCGCGCCGGGGGTCGGCGGCATTGCAGGATTGCAGGCCGCGCTGCCCGAGTCCACGTTCCGGCTCTGGCCGGCTGTCGGCGCGTCGAGCGCCCCGGCCGCGGACGCGGCCACGACGCTGGCCCTGCCGGTCGTCGCGTTCGTCGCCTACCTCGGCGTCCAGTGGTGGGCAAGCTGGTATCCGGGCCAGGAGCCGGGCGGCGGCGGCTACGTGGCGCAACGCATGATGTCGGCGCGAAGCGAACGCGACGCCGTCCTCGCGACCCTCTGGTTCACCGTGGCGCACTATTGCCTGCGGCCGTGGCCGTGGGTCCTGGTGGCGCTCGCCTCGCTCGTGCTCTATCCGGATCTCGCTGACCGGGAAGCGGGCTACGTCCTCGTGTTGCGCGACCACCTGCCGGACGGGTGGCGGGGACTGCTCGTCGGCGCGTTCTTCGCGGCCTACATGTCCACCGTCTCCACGCAGCTCAACTGGGGAACGTCGTACCTGGTCAACGACGTGTACAAGCGGTTCGTGCGGCCGGATGCCGGCGAGACGCACCTCGTGCGCGTTGCGCGCCTCACGACCATCGGGGTCATGCTGCTCAGCGGACTCGTCACCTTCTGGCTCGAGTCGGTGCGCCAGGCCTGGGAATTCGTGCTGGAATCGGGCGCCGGGCTCGGGCTCGTACTGATTCTGCGCTGGTACTGGTGGCGCGTGACGGCCGTTTCGGAACTCGTGGCGATGGGCGCCGCCGCAGCCGGCTTCGTCTTCGTGCGGGGCTTTACGACGGTTCCGTTCCCCGACTCGCTGCTCTATCTCGTCCCGTGGACAACGGCGTGCTGGATCGTCGCCACGCTGGCGACGCGGGCCGAGCCGATGGCGCACTTGATCCGGTTCTACCGCCGCACGCGGCCCGGCGGGCCGGGCTGGAGTCGCGTCGCCGGCGCCGCGGGCGAGCCAGCGCCAGCGGCGCTGGGACCGCAGGCGCTCCAATGGGCCGCCGGGTGTGGTGCCGTGTACCTCGCACTCACTGCTACGCACCAGATGCTGTTCGGCGCGCCAGCTCGTGCCGCCCTTCTGTTCACGTGCGCCCTTGCCCTCGTCGTCTGGCTCGTCGGGAGGCTGGGCCGAGACGCGGAGGCGGGGACACACGCCGATCCCAATCGGGCCGGGGCGGGCGGCTAGTGGTGTGTCCCTAGAATGACTTTGCACTTGCTGACCTTCTTGGGGCGGTCCGAACGCTGCGCGAACGGCGCGGCGATGTCGCCCCGACCGACCGCGTCGTCGGCCTCTCCCGCGCGTCGAGCCGCGGCTCACCGCCCACTCGGGCCGCGTCGGGCTGGCCAGCAAGGGTACCTGTGAGCGCCCCAGGCGGGGGTGGACCCGTACATGCCGCGGGCCGGCCCCCACAGGCCATGAACGAGCCGGCCCGCCGCAAACAGATCCAGTCGGACCCTGCGGACAAAGTCTAAGTCGTCTAGCCCACGCGGCACAACGACCAGGTAGCCCCTCGACGCCGGTGCTCCGGCCCACGGCGACCACCTGGACCGCCAAACGCTGCGAGGCACAGGACGTGGCGGCCTGGGTCATCGAGGGAGGCAGCGTGCCGAAACGCGCGGAGCACGCTGGCGGCGATCGGAGCCGTTCGGCTCCGTCGGCAGCAGCGGCCGTTCACACCCACACGAAGTTTGAGGAGACTCCGATCGAGCGGCTTTGCGCCGACGCGCTGGTGGACGCGCGGCCGCGACGCGGTGATACCATGCCATGCATGGCGTTGGATACGCACGCGGCCGTGAAGACGTTGACCGAAGCTGGCGCCAGTGAACCGCTCGCCGTAGCCGTGGTCGACGTCGCGCGCGAGGCCAGCACGGAAGCCACCGGCGAGCTCGTCACCCGCGCCCACTTCGACACGGCCCTGGCGCAGCTCGAATCCCGTCTCGCCTGGCGCTTGGTCACGGCCGGCGTCGCGATCGCGGCTGTGGTAGTCGCGGCACTGCGGTTCCTCGGGTGATGCGAATCCAATCCGCGCCGGCGGCGACGTTGACCACGTCGTTGACGGCGTAGGAGACGTCGAAGCTGATCCCGACCTCCTGCTGCCGGTTGCTCCCGAGATCGAACGCCGTGGGCGTGTCGTACCCGAGCGACGCGTTGACGGTGTTCTCGATGAACAGATCCGTCTCGTGGGCCCCGACCGATGCGCTCAGATCCCAGTTGAAGCCGCCCTCGGTGAAGCCGCGGACGCCGGCGACGAGCGACATGTCCTGGCGCCGCGCCGCCGAAGCTCGGCGTGAAGCCGCCCGGGGACCGGCTTCGGTGGGTGAGGTGCGCCCGGGCCGCGGCCGCAAGCCCGAGATCACCGCCCACCAGGTGCAGGCCATCGTGCAGGCCACGTTGCACGAGACGCCGCCGGGCGCCACCCACTGGAGTTGCCGCTCGATGGCCAAGGCGGCCGGCGTGAGCCGCTCGACCATCCAGCGCATCTGGGACGCGCACGGCCTGCAGCCGCACCGCGTCACGACGTTCAAATTGTCGAAAGACCCGGCCTTCGTCGAGAAGCTGACCGATGTCGTGGGGTTGCACCTGAACCCTCGTAGATGAAGCGCGGCGTCTGGCGCAGATTGGTCACGATGAAGCGCGGGTTGTCGCGCGGCTGCCGGCCGGTGAGCTGCACGACTTCAGCCTTGATCACCACGCGGCGCTCACGAGCCCACGTGCCCGCGCGATAGCGGGTGTCGAGGTAGAAGTGCGCCGTCTTCTCGCGCAGCATGCTCTCGGTGCGGGCCGCCACCATGACGTTTTCGGCAGCCCGCAACAGCACGGCGTTCTTGGCCATCGCCACGACGTAGTCGAGCCGCGGCTCGGCATCGAGGAAGTCGAAGACCTCCGGGGTGGCGAAGCCGCCGTCGAGCCGGACGAGAAAGCGTGCCTTGGGAAACGCGGACCGCAGCAGCGCGAGCAGCCGACACAGCACGCCCAGCGTGCCGTCGGACGCCTGCGCCGTGCCGGGCCGCAGCACGGCCGCGCACAGATACTGCTCCGCCTCACGGTCAAAGCTCACGAAGGCCAGCAACGGCAGGTAGCACCAGCTGTCGTAGTAGCTGTTGAAGAAGGTCAGCTGCTGCGCACCATGCGTCGGGTCGTCGGTCGGGTCGAGGTCGATCGTGATGCGTCGCACCCGCCCGCACAGCCGGCGACGATGCCGCTCGATGACCGAAGCCGCCAACTCGCGTCCGAGCCGATAGAGCGCGACGCGGCCCGCACCGTTCTCGAACCGCGGTAATTGGTCGTTATGAGATAGCCGCGGAGCGAGGCCCCTTGACGCCGGCAAGCACACGCGCACGCTATCTGGCCCGACGATGCCGGCGGCGGCTGCGCTATCATGGTGCTCTGAGAGATGTCGATGAAGCTAGAAAAGCGGATTTACTGCCTTGAAGGCGTGTGGGGCTACGGCGACCGGGAGGTCGAACCGTCAGTGGAACCGCTGCTTGAGATGCTGCGCAGACAGGGGTTGTGGGACCACGTGAGACGAGACTGTGCTACGACCGCCGAATTGAAGCACTATCTCTCCCATGAATGGACGAGGTGCAAGATCGGATCCGTTCTCTACCTTGCCACCCACGGCGATCAGGGCGCGATCTGGTTGTCCGATGACGAGTGTCTTGGGCTCGACACGCTCGGGGAGTTGCTCGACTCGGGACAATGCGAAGACTGTCTCGTTCACTTTAGCCCGGAAAATTCGTGAGGGGTCCGTCCCAGGTAGAGACACAAGAGCCTCCGTGTGCTAAAACGCTGTTGGCGACAGACGTTTTCGGCACGACGGAGGCTCTTGCGTGACGGACCCCACGATAGCACAGTCTGTTCTGTTCCCCGATCTGTTCGACAAGCCTCTGGTCGCGATGTTCGACCGCGAGCAGTCGAGCTCGGATGGCGGCGCCGTGCTGCTCAAGGCCGCCGAGCGCGTCTACGGGTTGGTCAAGGCATTCGGCCGGTGTCTGATTGACCGCCGGGCACCGGAGAAAGTCCGGCACACGCTTGAGGACCTGGTGGGCCAGCGGGTATTCGGGATCGCCTGCGGCCATCCCGACGGCAACGATTCGGACCGGCTCGCTGACGACCCGATCCACAAGCTGCTGCTCGGGCGCGACCCGCTGGCGGGCGGTCGGCTGGCGTCGCAGCCGACGGTCTCGCGGTTCGAGAACGGTGCGGGCCGCGTCGCGCTCTATCGGCTCGGACGCGAGTTGGCGGCGTCGGTCATCGAGCGGCATCGTCGCCGGCTGTGCGGGCGGGCGCGACGCATCACGATCGACCTCGACCCGACCGACGACCCGACGCATGGCGCGCAGCAGCTGACCTTCTTCAACAGCTACTACGACAGCTGGTGCTACCTGCCGTTGCTGGCCTTCGTGAGCTTCGACCGTGAGGCGGAGCAGTATCTGTGCGCGGCCGTGCTGCGGCCCGGCACGGCGCAGGCGACCGACGGAACGCTGGGCGTGTTGTGTCGCCTGCTTGCGCTGCTGCGGTCAGCGTTTCCCGAGGCGCGCTTTCTCGTCCGGCTCGACGGCGGCTTCGCCTCCCCGGAGGTCTTCGACTTCCTCGATGCCGAGCCGCGGCTCGACTACGTCGTGGCGATGGCCAAGAACGCTGTGTTGTTGCGCGCTGCCGAGCCCGTCATGGTGGCGGCCCGCACCGAGAGCATGCTGCGTGAGAAGACGGCGCACTTCTACCTCGACACCCGCTATCGCGCGGGCACGTGGGCTCGTGAGCGCCGCGTGGTGATCAAGGCTGAAGTCGTGCAACTCACCGGCCGGCAGCCGCGCGACAACCCGCGCTTCGTCGTGACCAATCTGCGCCAGACGCCGCGCTTCATCTACGAGAAGGTCTACTGCGGGCGCGGCGACATCGAGAACCGCATCAAGGAACTGCTCGACGGCTTGCAGATCGACCGCACGAGCTGCACCAGGTTCTGGGCAAACCAGCTGCGGGTCCTGCTGACGGCCGCCGCCTACGTGCTCATGCAGGAACTGCGGCTGAGGGCCGCCCGCACCGCCTGCGCCCGCACCCAGGTGACTTGGCTGCGCGACCGGTTGCTCAAGGTCAGCGTCCACGTCGTCCGCTCCGTCCGCCGGCTCGTCCTGCACCTGCCGCGAGCGACCCCATACCGTGACGTCTGGCGGCGCCTCGCCCTCGCTCTCGGGGCGCGCGCCGGATAGCGCGCCGTCACGCCGCCAACCTCAACCCCCGTATTGCACGCCAGCGCCCCGTCGCCGAAGCTGTCGGCGCGTTGTGCCTCGTGCGCGCCGTCACCCCGCCACGACCGCTTCACCCACGCTGCCACCGACCACACACCGCGTCCGAAACGTCCTTCGCGCGACGATCAGGCCCGACCTGGGACCGATTCGATAACCTCAAGAATAATCCGGGTTAGCGGCTGCCACGTTTTGGCCGGCGATGAGGACGCCACCAATCGGAGAATCAAGACGTTCTTGGACAAGACAGGAGCAATGGGCGTCTCCGGTTACGCGGCGGCCACCGGCTGGACGGATACGCTGTGGGCGCCGGCGGCGGCTCTGGAGTTGTTGCTGTTCAGCTCCATCAAGGTGCAGGACATCGACCTGAGCGACGGGAGACACTTCAGGCGGTTGAGCAAGATCGTGAAGTCGTTGCAGGGCCAGTTCGCAGACTGTGAGTTCGACTTGTATACGCGCGTTGACGTACGCATCCGCGGCTGAATGGGGTGAGCGAGATCGGGAAGTCGACTCGTCGTCGGAGCCCGCGGTCCGGCTCAGGTCGGTGCGGTCTGGTCCGCGGACGGCTCGGATGGTCCTCTGGATTCCAATAGTCCCGTGGGCATGACCAACGCCGAGCGCCAGCGATGGCAACCGAAAACTGCACACTTCGGGGGAGGACGTCGAGGGCGGATCCGACGTTCTCCCGTTGATGTCCACCGAGCGTTTCGGGTTGGACGGAGGGAGCGGAGCGACCGGAGTCCGGCCCGAAACGTGGCGCGAGGTCTTCGGTTCTCGACTGCCGGCAGGAAGCCACCCGGGCCGTAAGACGCGCTGCCCCCACAGAAACGGGGGTAGCGCGTCTGACGCCCGAGCCGCCCCGGGGTCGCTCAGGGTGCATTTTTCCGCCAAGCGGAAGGGTCCACGAGCGCGAGCTCGTGGTCGTGTGCGACCACGACGGCGGCGCGATGATGCAAGCGGTCGGCGACGAGCCGAACGACAGCCCGCTGGCTCCCGCTGGCCGCGGCCTGCTGCAAGGCTTCGAGGGGACGGAGCGCAGCCAGCCCGGACCGCGAGCAGTTCCTCGCCCCTCGACAATCGCCCCCTTCCTGCTGCGCCTGCCCCCTGCTGGAAGACCCTCTCAAGCTGCATCTTAATCTCGATCAACAGGCGGGCGACGTCGTGGTCGTCGGCGTCCATCAGGAACCGACCCCCTCGATGCGCTGACCGCACTTCAAGCACCGCCCGCCTGGTATTCGAGATGGCTGCTGAAGTCGACCGGATCGTCCATCAGCAGCCGAGCAGGAAGCCGAAACCGACGCCGAGCAGGAACATCACAACGGTCACCGAGAGGGTGCCCAGCACGACGGAATCATTTCGGCTCATCATCGGTCAGGCCGGATCCCGCCGTCGCGCCGACGAGCGGGAAGTGCTCGACATCATCGCCAGCCGTCCCCGAGCCGGCTCGGATCGCTCCCCGCGCAGGCGAGGATGAAATGCGATCCCAAGCGACCGGCAGCGCGAGGAACCGGCCGTGTCGACAAGCGACCGAGCAGCGGCGGTCGGAGCTGGCTCATGGTTCGCTGGGCACCATGAGCCAGCTTACCCCTTGTGTACACAAGGGGCTGGCGAGGGGGCGCTGCGCGCGCGCCCTTCGAACCCCCTGGCGGCGCCGGCCCTGTCGTGCCGGCGGACGGGCGGCGGCGTGGCCGTCGGCCCCCGGCCGGTGTGCCGCTGACCGAGAGCGCTGCACCGTGGAACGCCGGCCGCGTGCCGTCGGCAGAGCTCGATCGCCGTGCCGGATACTTTGCCTCCGGCCGCAGCGGCGCACTCTTCCCCGTGGTCGCCGCGCTCACCGTCGTGCCGCTGCTATCATTCTGCCGCCACGAGGTCTCGCCGGGCGGCAACTCCGGCGCCCTGACGGCCGCGACACGCACTTCTGACGACAGACGAATCCGTGAACGAAGGCAGGCTGACGAAGGCGGCGCTCGTCGAGCAGGTGGCCGACGTCGCCGACCTCACGAAGAAGCGCGCCGAGGTCATCGTCGAGACCGTGTTCGGCAGCATCGCCGAGGCGCTCCGCCGCGAGGAGAAGGTCGAACTCCGCGGCTTCGGCAGCTTTCGCCTCCGGCGCCGCGAGCCGCGCAGAGGCCGCGACCCGAGGACCGGCGCCCGTGTGAACGTGGCATCGAAGCACGTCGCCTACTTCAAGCCCGGCAAGGAGTTGAAGGAGCTGATCAACCGG